>JAOAQX010000007.1 GCA_025210805.1 Flavobacteriales bacterium | reverse complement strand
TTTTTTTTTATTCTTTCCTCTAGCATCATGTGTATCAGCCGAATTATTTCCTGCAGCTTCATTGGTGTTTACTAGTAATGCATAAGCTGTTAAAGCAGATAGTCCAGTTAAATTAAATGTCGTTCCTGATACCGTTCCTACTACTGTTCCGTTTAGTGAAATCTCATAAGCCGTAACAGCGATATTATCTGTAGAAGCATTCCATGAAGCAGTTGCCGTTGTCATCGTGATTGATAAAACAGTCAAGTTTGTTGGAATTGTTGGTGCTTGCGTATCTGGAGGCGTATCAGTTGTGAAATTTGTACTCGAAGAATAACTTGAAGAAGCAGTCGGACAATTTGCTCTCACTTGTACTTCATAGTTAGTACTTGAAGATAATCCCGAAAGAGTATATGTCATTCCAGAATTAATAGCAACTGAAGACCAAGAAGAATTAGAACCAAGTATTCTATAACGCAAATCATAAGTAATTTCATTCGTTGGATCTGCAATAGAATCCCAAGAAACAATCGCTTGATTGGTTGTTATATTCGAAATTGCAATATTCGAAGGAGTATTTACAGTACAAACGAGTTGTTGTGGAATGGTTACTCCTGTAACAATAAATGAAAAATTTTGAGGAGAACTTAATGTCCCTTTATGCTTAATAACTATCGTATATGTTCCAGATGCTCCTGCAACAGAAATTCTTTCAAATGGATCAACATTATTATCCATTAATGCGTTAGAAGTTGGAGAGGTTAATTTATATGGTAAATGTGTTACTCCGTCTTTTTTGATTCTAATATCTAAATCATGAACCAAAACTGGAGTAGAGTTATTTACAACTGTTGATGTCGATCCTGGCTTATCTGTCCAAGAAATTGAAGCCATGAGATTCTCTGCTCCTGAAGCATTGACAATAAAAACCATTGAATCTCCATTATTTAAAGTCAATTCTTGGATATAAGCAAGTGAATCTTTAACTGCGATAGTTTCCGCACATTTTTTGGTATTCAAATGTCCCCAACCATAAATAGCATCAGGTCCTGTTGCCCCTAGGTCATCTGCTGTATGAAGTGCCAAACCTTTTAAGGTCGCTGCTTTCATAAAGCTATTTGTTTTACTTTTGTAATATTGTTGCAGTAATAACAGAGAACCTGTAACATTTGGTGAAGACATAGAGGTCCCTGTGTAGTAGGCATAACTACTTGATCCAACCAAGGTGGATCTTACCCCTGTACCATTTCCTGTGATATCTGGTTTTATTCTCAAGTCATCTGTTGGACCTTCACTACTTGATGAATTTATCGTCGCTGAAATCAAATTTCCATTAGCATCGATGTTTGCATCTTGAGCATTTGCAACAACTAGTGTATTTTTAGCCGTAGCTTGCCCAGAAAGCTTATCAAAGTTTGAATTTCCATTTAAAGGAGCGGTATTGGCAGTATTATCATTTCCGTTATTTCCTGCAGATACTACTTGTAAATAATAAGGAGCATTATATTGAATTTGATCCCATTTGTAAGAATTATAAATATATCCACCGAAGTAATAAGTAGGCAAGAGTACATTGTTATTATTGTCTCTCAATCTATATCCATAAGAGTGATTTGACAAAAGCATTCCGTTAGCAGCAGCATTGGTAGCTTCAGAATGGTCACTTGTCCAGTTATATCCTATTGCAGATGATTGCGGTGCCATACCTTTTGCTGAGGCAGAATATCCAGAAGCGATAATTGTACCTGCAACGTGAGCAGCATGGTTGTGTGTAGTGGTATTTTCTCCTGCGGAGTATCTGTTGTTTCCTCCTATTCCATCGTATTCTTGGTGAGATACATTGGCAATTCCTGCATCCCAAACATAAGCCGTCATATTTTGACCTTCAACATTAAGCCCTAATCCACCACTATTGTGCATATAATTTGCTCGGGTAGATTTTGCGGCTGCAACATTTGAAGTTCCATAATAAATTGGCTTTCTACCTTCCATACGTATAAGTGTGGCGTAAGTTTTACCGTCTTTACTTTTAATTTCTAGAGGAATTCCGTTGAGTTTTGCATAAGCTCTTGCTGCGCTTAGTTCTTCATTCTCTTGAATTGCGAATTCTTTCGCCATTTTATTAAGAACCTCTGTATTCGTTTCTTTTTGTATTAAACGAATATCTTCTTGAGTTTGTCCAAAAGCTGTGGTGCTTAGCAATATAGACAAAAGAACCAATCGATTTTTTAGAAGGGTGATTTTCTTCATGATGAAATCTTTATAGGTTAATAAGGAATGTGTTTTTCCGTATAAAGATAACAAAGTTTTATTACAAATAATACTATTATTGCATTTACATTTTTATATAATATATGGCGTAATTATTGCTGCAATTACAGTGTCAGTTTTCCTAAAATAGTCAATTACTCAAATTAAGTGATTAAATAACAATTCTTTAGTAATATTATCTATAAATACATAACGATATTATTTTTAGACACTTGCAGGAAAAAAGGAGAATTTTGTCACAAAAAAAAATTAAAAAAAACTTTTTTATAAAAAATAACTAATTGTTAATATTTTCATAATTAAAGTGCGCTGTTTTAATTTTTTTAATACAATTGCAAATAGCTCCTAACCATTGGTAAACCTTTTGATACGTTCTTCAAATTTGGATTTTTGATCTCTAGAAACTTTAACACCTATACCATTTTCGAGCGTTACTTCACTTTCGTGTCTATTGTATTTCACCACAAATTCCATATTGATAATTGAAGAGCGATGAATACGATAAAAATTATGCTGGTTTGCTAAGAGTTCTTCAAAATATTTGAGTTTTTTACTCACAAGCATTTCTTCTCCGCCTTTTAGAAAAATTTTAGAATAAGATCCATCGGCGATAAGGTGAGAGATTTCACACACTTTTAGCAATATCAAGCCATCTGAAACAGGTACCGCTATTTTACTATTTTCCGATTGTAAATTCGTTTTTAACAAATCTAAACGCTCCTTCATTTGAATAGACTGTTTGCTAAAAAGCTTATCTACCGCTTTCTCTAGTTGGTCTATTCGCACTGGTTTGAGTATATAATCTACAGCTGAAACCTCAAAAGCTTGTAAAGCATACTGATTATAAGCCGTAACAAAAATAATCTCAAAATCAACCTCTTTGAAAAAATCCAGCAATTCAAAACCAGAATAATCTGGCATTTCTATATCCAGAAATACCACATCGGGGTTTTTCCTATTAATTTCTAATACACCTTGTGGAACATTGGCACACTGACCTATTACTTCTATTTTGTCGGCACAATACTCTTCTAGCATTGATGAAAGTACCCTTCTGGCTCGTTCTTCATCATCTATGATGATTGCTTTGATTCTTTGATTCATTTTACCAAAATAAGAGAAAAATAATTAAACAAAAAAAGCCAGCAAATTTTCACTCGCTGGCTTCCCATCAAAAAGTAGGTTTATTCTTTTACAAACTTACTAATAAACATCCCTTGTTTTGACTTAATTCGAATAAAATAAAGCCCACTTTTCAATGTATTAAGGTTAATTAATTTGTTGGTAAATGGCTGGTTACAAACCATTTTACCTAATTGGTTATAGATATAAATTCTACCACCTTCTATTTCATGGTTACGAATATTGATATGCGTTTTTGCTGGGTTTGGATACAGCTCTAAAGTATTTATTTCCCACTCATTAACTCCAAAAGTTTCTTTAAACTCAAAACACCCAAGATCGATAATATCATCTAGAATTCGTGTTTCTCCTTTTAAATCTACTGAAGGAAGATATTGTGCAATTCCTGTTGTATCACCGGCATTAATCGCTGGTGAGTTTTCTAATAACTCATAATCTGCCGAAAATAATGGATTTCCAAATTTTGGATTACTCACTTGTACATAATCACTCGTGATATCCATTGAATCTTCTGATAAAGTATTAAATACCCATACGCTATCTGGCTTATAAGTTGCCGAATGATTTCCAATACTTCTTGGTGCTGTTCCTATATCGTTATTATGAATAATACAGTTGTGAAAAGAAACCCTGTTTGTACTCGAGCCTTTTTCTTGAATAGCTAAAACTGAAATATTTTCGGAGCTAGAAGGAGTATTTAAAATATTATTTTCTGTAAAAGTTGAATTAATCACTTTCGCATTTATAGAAGTATTTGCTTGCAAAGTGATAAAGCGTCCTCCTGGAATCCCTACACCGTCTTCTGTATTAATATTATCAACTTTATTATTATCAATCAAGCAATTGATCATCATTGTATTCAGTTGTCCTTCTTCCACCATCATTGCAAATGAAGGTGCCCATCTACCTAAATTGTTCGTAATTCTATTATTTATCAAGAACAAATTAAAAGTACCTCCCTTAATATAGCCGCAAATTCCTGCATCACTTCTTGCGATATTGTCTTTTATTGTGCAGTTTTTTATAAGCACTGATTGCCCATTATTGAGATTACGGCAATAGATTCCTGCACCTGCTTTTTTATCATGTGATTGACTACTTGTCTCAGTGGCATAACCCTCTTGAATCGTAAATCCATCTACTACTACTTCAGAATTAAATATGTATAAAACAGTATATACATTGTCGGTTTCAGAATTGAGATCTCCAATATTCCCTGAAAGAATGGTCTTATTTGCTTTAATATCTCTTTGCGAAAATTCAGTTTCTGTACCAGAAAAACCTCCAAAAATTTGTCCCTGCTTTGTATGCAGCATAAAAACTTTAGTTCTTGGGTCACTCGGTGCATTATTTCCAGAAGAGGTTGTTTGTGGGTAATATGTTCCCGCTGCTACCCAAACAGAATCTGAAATAGTAAGTACACTTAAAGCTTTTTGGAAATCTGTATAAGCATCTGCCCAAGATGTTCCGTTATTATTTCCTGATGCCGATTTATTGACATAGATAATATCTGCATTAGATTGATAAATACTTGTAAGAGTAATAAAAAATAAAAAGTTCGCAATTAGCTTTTTCATAACACCTATATTTTGAATTGTTGTAGGTGCAAATTTGAATTCTTCTGCGGTCTATTTCAAGACAAAACCCACGAACTGGCTATTTGGATTCATAAATGGGTATCCAAGAAAAATAAAGGGTTTTATTGGGGATTGGAGAATTTCAAAACCACTTTTGTACCACTCGCTTTCCCATTTTCCTCCAAATCAATTATTGCTAATGAGATACGTATAGAGGAACTTTCTTGTATTAAATTCAAACGTTTTTTATTTGCTTGTGTACTAAAAGATTGATAAGACTTTGCTCTACGTTCTTGAATTTCTTGCGATTTTTTTCGCCCAATTCCATTATCAATAATTTCACAAACAAGTCGCTCTTCTTCTTTGTAGAAATATATTCTCAAGATTTTTTGCCCTTTTTTGTGCAGTAATCCATGTTTGATGGCGTTTTCTACATAAGGCTGAATAAGCATAGACGGAACTTCCAATTGCGCTCTTTCTTCTGTAGATATTTCGTTTTGAATTCCAGCCTCCAATTCTTCACCAAATCTAAGTTTCTCAAGTTCTAAATACAGATTAAGCATTTCTAATTCTTCGCTAAGGCAAATAAAATTCTTACCAGAAAACTCAAGTGTTTTACGCATCAAATCGGCAAATTTTCCCAAATAAATATTAGAACTCCGAATGTCTTTTTGCATTATTAAATCTTGGATAGAGTTTAAAGCATTAAAAACAAAATGAGGATGCATTTGGGCTTTAATGGCTGTAATTTCGGATACTTTTAATTGTTTTTCAAGGGTTAATCTCTTTTTAATGATTTGTAAACGAATATAAAAATATGTAACGATTATTAAAAAAACGAGTACGATAATCAATGCATAAAACCACCAAGAAAGCCAAAAGGGCGGAAGAATTTCGAATGAAAATTGAGCCACTTCTGATGATCTATTTTTTTCGTTTTCAGCTTTTACTTCAAAAGTGAAGGCTCCATACGGTAAAGATTGAAAATTGATATAGTTGTTTTCAAAAGATCTTACTTTCCAAAGAGAATCTAAACCTACTAGTCTATAGTGGTATTTCATTGTACCTCTATGGCGGTAAGCAATGCTCTTAAAATGAAATTCCCATTCGTTCTGGGTATAGTCAAAAATATCCTTTGATGTTTTATTTAACAACGTCTTATTCACTAAAATTTTCTCTAAAAAAACTTTGGGTTTTTTACTCTTTCGAAGGATTCTTTGATAGGGAATTTTTTGAACTCCTTTTGAAAAAAGAAACCATATATTTTCCTTTCCTAATTCAAAATCGGTAATTCTACTTGCCAAAAGGCCATCAGTTTTATCGAGCACCACTCGTTCATTGATTCTTAAATCATCGATAACCATCCCTTGGTCTGTAGCATAATATAGTTTCGAATCTTTATATTTTAATTGATGAACCGTTTGATAATCTTCGGCACTTATGTGTTTTTTAATAAATTTATCGTTCTCAAAAATGAGTATTCCATGTTGTAAAGTTGCTACCCATGTTTTACCTTGATAAAAAGCAAAATCTGTAGCTGATATAACCTGATTATTATATCGAACTTCTTTAATACTATGGTTTTTAATAATTTTTAGACCTTTTGCTGTTCCTGCCCAAATCTGTTTATTTAACACATCATAAGCCACTGCTTTTGTTCTTCCTCTAAAAATGACTTTTTGAGAAGTCTTCTTCTTTTTTTTATCAAAAACTATTTCAAAAACTCCAACGCTAGATGCCATATAAAAGGTATCGGCACTTTGCATAAAGATATCTTTTACAGCAGAAACATCTTTGATCTTTATTGTATGTCCTTCATCTGTGAATATTTCCCTATTATTAACTAGAAAATCACCCTCAGGATTGTATTTTACATATTGAATTTCTACCTCCGTTTTATTCACTATTTCAACCTGATCCTTTGATATTTTAGACAAAACCCCTTCTAAGGACCCAAGAAAAACATTGCTTTTGTCATCAACACTCATCGTTTTTAGATCAGCATCTTTTAACAAGGGATGATTATTAAAATCAATCATTTCTGGGTTCGGTATTATAAGAATACCTTTCCCTAAAGTTATCAGCCAAATTGATGCTTCTTGATCTTGCAAAACACCCGATATTCTGAATTTAGAAAACAATTTCTGACTACCATATTTCAGTTTTCCTTGATTATTATAAAAGAATATCCCTCGTGTTCCAAAGGAAAAAGAAAGGATAGAATCTGTAACAACACTGAATCCTACACGATCTTTTTGTTCTAGAATTTTTCTATTTTCAAATGGAATTTTCTGCCATTTTTTATTTTCGTATTGAAATATATCAGGCTTTTGAGTACTGTAGTTTCCAAAATAAATTTTCTCTTGTTGCCGAAAAGGTGAATTGGTTACAAAATTCACTTTTTCTATTTCGTTTATTTTACCGTCTTTATAGTAGGCAAATTCTTTAGCGTTTCTATTGATTAAAACCAATTGCTCGTCTTTTGTAAACACCATGGGGTTCGAGCCATTTTCACAGAAAACATGTTTCGGAAGCATATCTTCATCCAAAACATAGTATCCTCTTGTTGAGAATATTAAATTATTTTGATTGTCAAAATTAAAATGAATAATTGTAGAAAGAAGGCTATCAGGTATTTGATAAAATAGCCTGAGGGAATCCTCTTCTATTTTAAAAATTTCACCATGAAAATTGGCACAAAATAAATCCCCTTTTCTATCTGTTTTGATTCCAAAAAGTGAATGACTTTTTGTAGATTGACTTTTAATATTTTTAAAAAAATAACCATCGTACTTATAGACCCCTTGGTCTGATGTCATCCAAATAATTCCATCTTCTGTCTGAATAATGCTGTATAAATCTACTTCTGCTAACGCCTCTTCTCCAAGACGATAATATGTGGGTTGCTGAGCATAAGCAATAAATCCCCAGAGTAAAAATAGATAGCGATATAAAAGTCGTACTTTCAAAAGACTGTTTATTTGATTGTGGTAAATATAGAATTATTCAATCAACAAAACCGTTTGAGTAAGTCTAAAATTTCTTTCTTCTAAACTCGAATTGTGTTCCAAGATATACTTGTCGAACTTTTTCATCTACAACGAGTTCTTCTGGGACTCCTTCTCTAAGGATGTTTCCTTCATAAAGAAGGTAAGCTTTATCTACGATAGACAAGGTTTCTTGTACATTGTGATCGGTAATTAAGATTCCGATATTCTTTTTAGTAAGTTGTTTTACAATTTTTTGGATATCTTCTACAGCAATAGGATCAACACCTGCAAAAGGTTCATCTAGAAGGATAAATTTTGGTTTTACCGCTAAAGCTCTGGCTATTTCTGTTCTACGTCTTTCCCCACCCGAAAGTACATGACCTAAGTTTTTACGAATATGGGTGAGACTAAACTCTTCAAGCATCTCTTCGGTACGTGCTTTTTGTTCTGCCTTACTCATTTTGGTCATTTGTAAAACAGATAGAATATTATCTTCTACAGACAATTTTCTGAAAACACTTTCTTCCTGAGGAAGGTAACCCACGCCCATTCTTGCTCGTTGATACATTGCATGATCTGTAATCTCTTCTTGATCCAAAAAGACCTTTCCTGCACTGGGAGCCACCAGTCCGACAATCATATAGAAAGTGGTTGTTTTTCCTGCACCATTTGGACCTAGAAGCCCTACTATTTCTCCTTGATTTACTTCAATAGAAACACCTTTAACAACTTTCTTGTCCTTATATTGTTTGATGAGATTATCGGCTCTTAGCTTCATTTTTCTTAATCGTAATTTTGGCAATTTTAATTCCCAATTCATATAAAAGCATCACGGGTAATGCCACTAAAATTTGACTCAAAAAGTCTGGTGGAGTGATAACTGCTGCCAATATTAAAGTAACAACAATAGCGTGTTTTCTATATTTTCTTAGAAACTCATCGGTTACTAAACCTAGTTTAGCCAAGAAAAATATGACCACAGGTAATTCAAATAATAAACCCGTACTCAAAACCAAATTCGTCACTAGACTAACGTAGGATGTTAAAGCAAAATTGTTTGCTACATCTCCAGAGACCACAAAAGTTCCTAAAAAATTTACCGATAATGGAACAATCACATAATACCCAAACAAAACACCTAAAAAGAATAATCCACTTACAGAGAAAATGAATCCTTTACTATTTTTGCGTTCAGTTTCTTTGAGTCCAGGGCTTACAAATTTCCATATTTCCCATACAGCAAAAGGAAAAGAGATAATAATCCCGATGACAAAAGATGCCCAAAGACTCATATTAAATTGCCCTGCCATATCTAAATTTTGCAAGACCAAATTTTGTTCTTCCATACACAAACTATCTCCAAGACCAAGCATGTGCGACAGTTTACACATGACCTGAAATGTGGCAAAATCTGTGCTTTTGGAAGCTAAAATTATTTTACTAAAAATAAACTCTCTATAAACAAAAGCTAAAATGGCAAAAAACAAAATGGCAATTACAATTTTTACTAAGTGTTTTCGCAAAATTGCCAAATGATCTAAAAAGTGCATTTCTTCTTCGGGTTGACCTATTTGTTTGGTTTTACTCATTACAAAATTCCTTCTTTGATGATATCATGCATGTGAATGATTCCATGATATTTTCCCTCTTTACTTACCAACAACTGACTAATATTGTTTGTTTCAATAATTTCCAAGGCTTCTGCAGCTAATTCTTGAGACTCTATCATCCTTGGGTTTTTGTTCATAATATCTTCAGCTTTCAAATTTTTCCAATCATTATCCAGCTCAAGCATTCTTCTAATATCTCCATCTGTAATCACACCAACCACTTGGTCTAATTCTATTACAGCTGTTGCTCCAAGTCTATTTTTGGATATTTCCAAAATTACTTCTTTTATACTACTTTCTTTGGAAACCTGTGGTTTAGATTCACTCAGTAAATCATTCACTTTTAAATAGAGTTTTTTCCCTAATGATCCCCCTGGGTGATATTTTGCAAAATCTCTATCGGTAAACTCTTTTGCTTTAAGTAAACAAATAGCCAAAGCATCTCCCATTACGAGTTGTGCAGTGGTACTTGTTGTGGGTGCTAAATTATTTGGACAAGCTTCTTTTTCTACATAAGCATGAAGAACAAAGTCCGACTTGGCCCCAAGGTATGATTCTTTATTTGCCGTAAGTCCTACCAAAGTATTTCCTCTACTTTTCAATAAAGGAACAAGAACTTTGATCTCTGGTGTATTCCCACTTTTTGAAATACAAATCACCAAATCTTCTTGCTGAACCATTCCTAAATCTCCATGAATGGCATCGGCAGCATGCATAAAAATAGCTGGCGTACCGGTGGAGTTAAGAGTGGCAACAATTTTATGAGCAATGTTGGCACTTTTTCCTATTCCAGTGATCACCACTCTACCTTTGGAGGCTAATATATTTTGGATAACCAATGCGAAATCTTCATCCACATATCGGGATAATTTCATGATTGCAGCGGCTTCTTCTTCTATTGAATTTTGCCCCAGTTGAATAATATCATCTTTATTTAACACAGATTTATGCCTTTTTTTTTAGAAATATGTTTTATCTTAGTTTACACTTTTGGAGGAAGCTCAAAAAAGACTTCCATTTCAGACAACCAACAAAAATGTTACTAGCAACAGACAAAGGTAACTAAATTGTGAAACAGTATTCAATGGAAAATTGTCAAAACATATTAGAAAATCTAAAACACTTTTTTGGCTTTGAAGGTTTCAAGGGAAACCAAGGAAAGATTATAGAAAGTTTATTAAATGGGCATGACACCTTCGTCATTATGCCCACAGGAGGTGGTAAATCATTGTGTTACCAACTTCCCGCACTTATGCAAGAGGGAACAGCTATCATTGTTTCTCCCCTTATCGCTTTGATGAAAAATCAAGTAGATGCCATCCGTGGACATGTGGGAAAAGACAGTGTAGCTCATGTGCTTAATTCCTCCTTAAACAAGAAAGAAATAGCCAAAGTAAAAGAAGATATTACTGCAGGAGAGACAAAACTTCTCTATGTAGCACCAGAATCTTTGATCAAAGAAGAATATGCCAATTTTCTTAAAAACTCCACAATTTCTTTCTTTGCCATAGATGAAGCACACTGTATTAGTGAATGGGGTCATGATTTTAGACCAGAGTATAGAAACCTCAACAAAATCATGTCTCATATTTCTGATGTGCCTGTGATTGCATTAACCGCAACTGCCACTCCAAAAGTACAAGAAGATATTCAGAAGAACCTGAATATGAAAAATGCACATGTTTTTAAGTCTTCATTTAATAGATCTAACCTTTTTTACGAAGTAAGACCTAAAAAAGACGTTATTAAAGATATTATCAAATTTGTAAAACAACATGAAGGGAAATCTGGAATTGTTTACTGTTTGAGCCGTAAAAAAGTAGAGGAAATTGCCGAAACGCTTCAGGTAAATGGAATAAAGGCTTTACCCTATCATGCAGGATTAGATGCAGGAACGAGAGTAAAACATCAAGATGCTTTCTTGATGGAAGATGTTGATGTAATAGTAGCCACCATCGCCTTTGGAATGGGGATAGATAAACCTGATGTTCGCTTTGTGGTACACCACGATATTCCCAAGTCTCTTGAAGGTTACTATCAAGAAACAGGAAGAGCAGGAAGAGACGGAGGAGAAGGGCATTGCTTAACTTTTTATAGCTTTAAAGACATTGAAAAGCTCGAAAAATTTATGCAAAACAAAGCCGTTGCAGAGCAAGAAATAGGTCGTCAATTACTATTGGATACCGTTGCTTATGTAGAGTCTGCTGTTTGTAGAAGAAAATACCTTTTATACTATTTCGGAGAAGACTTTGAAGAAGAAAACTGTAACTGCCAGTGTGATAACTGTAAAGATCCTAAAACACAAGTTGAAGGAAAAGACCATGTCATTAGTGTCATTAAAACAATCAAAGAAACTAATGAACAACTCAAACAAAAGAACTTGGTTTCCATTATCCGTGGAATTGTTACCTCACATATCAAAGAATTTGATTTAGAAAATATTTCCACATTTAGAATAGGGCAAAATAAAGAAGACTATTTTTGGAACTCCGTAGTGAGACAAATGATGGTGAAAAACCTCATTAAAAAAGAAATAGAAACTTACGGAATTATCAAACTTACCCAAAAGGGTGAAGATTATTTTAAAAACCCTACGAGCTTTATGGTGGTGGAAGGGCACAATTATGAAGCCATTGCCGCCAGTGCAGGAAATGTTGCCAAAGCCGTTTTTGATGACAAATTATTCAAAACGCTTAAAGACATTCGAAAAAAGGTAGCCAAACAGAAAAAAATTCCAACACATGTTATCTTTCAAGAAAATTCCTTGGAGGAAATGTGTTTTCATTACCCAATGAATATTGAAGAACTTACCAAAATTCCTGGTGTGGGAATGGGAAAAGCCCAAAAATTTGGTAAACCCTTTGTGGATCATATCAAAAATTATGTTGAAGAAAATAATATAGACAGACCTGAGGATTTTGTTGTAAAATCTATTGTGAACAAATCAGGATTAAAAGTATTTATGATCAAATCCATTGACCGAAAAATGCCTTTGGAAGATATTGCCGATGCAAAAAAGATTGATCAAGACCAATTATTGAACGAATTTGAACACATTGTATTCTCAGGAACAAAGCTAAACTTAGACTACCATCTCCAAGATATCTTGGACGAAGAACAAATAGAAGAAATCATGGATTACTTTATGGAATCGGAGACGGATACCATTGTAGAAGCCTATGACGAATTTGATGGAGATTATACAGAAGAAGAACTTCGACTCGTTAGACTCAAATTTGTTTCGGAAGTAGGTAATTAAGCTTGTGTTATCTGTTTATTAAATCAAAATAATTCACTATTTTAGCAGTCATTGAAAAAACCCAGAAGAAAAAGTATGAAATTTTCTAAAATACTATTTGGATTATCGCTAACGTCTTTTCTATTTGCCGCTGAGGCAGATGCTCAAACGAAAAGAACGAAAAGAGCCGATGAAGCCTACTCTGTTGTTGAGTTTAAAAAAGCTTTAGACTTGTACAAAGACGCCTACAAACGGGCAAACGACAAGAAAGAAAAGCAATATATCAGCTATAGAATGGCGCTTTGTGCCAAGAATATAGGAGATTACCGCAAGGCAGAAAACTACCTAAAGCGAACAGTAAAAATGAGATATGAAGATCCAATTGCCCTATTGGAACTTGCTCAATCTCAACTCGCTCTTGGAAAATTTGACAAAGCGGAAGAAAATTTCAAAAAATACCAAAAACTTGTTCCTGGTGATAAAAGAGCAGAACAAGGACTGAAAAGTACCGATTTTGCCAGAGCTCAAAAAGCCAATCCAACACGCTATTACCTCACCAATATTAAGAGAGTAAATACCAAATACCAAGACTTTTCTCCTGCCTATGCAAAGAAAGATTATAGCTCTTTCTTATTTACTACTGCTAGAGAAGGTGTTGTTGGGAACGATATTGATTACCAAACAGGTGGATATTTTACCGATATCTACGGAACAAAATTGGAAAAGAAAAAGCGTAAAAGATCTTCTAGAAAGAAAGGAAAAAACGCAAAAAAAGCCAGACGTTGGGAAAAAGCCGTTTCTCTTGGGAATATGGGAAGTGGAAAAGGTGAAGAAACCATCAATACAAGAGATGCAGAAGGACCTATATCTTTGACTCCAAAAGCGAATATCATGTTCTACGCAAAGTCTGTGTTTGATAAAAATCAATACGAAGGAAGAAAAATATTTACCTCTAAACGTAAAGGTGGAGGATGGGATGAAGGAACTATTGTAGATATTCCTGTATTAAATGCAGAAAACTATGATATTATCGACTTCACACACCCTGCAATTACTCCTGACGGAAAAAGATTATACTTTGTAGCAAAACTAAAAGACTCTTACGGAGGAACCGATATTTATTACTCGGAATACGATAAAAGAAAGAAAAAATGGACTACGCCTAAAAATTTAGGACCTAATGTAAACACAGCTTTCAATGAAGCTTTCCCTACAGTACATATAGATGGAACACTCTATTTTGCCTCTATGGGACACGTAGGAATGGGAGGATATGACATGTTTAAATCTAAAATGGATGAAAACGGAAATTTCCAAAAAGCCATGAACTTAGAGTATCCATTAAACTCTACTTATGACGATTTCGGTATTGTATTTAAAGGAAACACTGTAGAAGAAGGATTAATGACCTCTAACAGAAAAGGAGGAAGAGGATCTGATGATATTTACTCTTTTGAACTTCTTGATGTGTTCTTTAATATTAAAGGAAAAGTAACCGAAATAGAAGAAGGTCTTCCTGTAAAAGGTGCAGAAATTACTATGGAATCTAAAGATGGAGTAGTAGGAGATATTCGTACAAGTGATCAAGGTGAATTTATGGTTAACCCAAAATTCGTTGAAAAAGGAAAAGAATATGTAGTTACGATAAACGCAAAAGGTTACGAACCATTCGTAAAGAAAATTTCTACCAAAGGACTTACCGTAAACGATTTTGAAAAGACAGATAAAGGATACGAATATATGTTTGACAACAATATTTCTTTGATTAAGAAAAAAGAAATTATTGTGCCTATCGTAATGCCTCACGTAGAATATGATTTTGGAAAAGCAACACTCAGAAACTCTGCCATGCAAGATCTTGATGCTTTAGCCAGTGTACTAAAAGCTCACAAAGAGCTTAAAGTAAAACTAAGATCGCATACAGATCATATTGGAGGAGAAGAACGCAACCGTGAACTTTCTCAACAAAGAGCACAAGCTTGTGTAGATTACCTAGTAAGTAAAGAAATTTCCGCTGATAGACTTGTACCTGTAGGAATGGGAGAAAGCGAACCATTTACCATGAAAAAGGATGATGGAAACCTAAAAGCAGGAACAAAACTTACAGAAGCTTTTATCAACACTCTTTCTAAGAAAGATCAAGCTAAAGCTAGACAATATAACCGTAGAACAGACTTTGGGAAAGCAAATGACCCAGCTAAAGAAGCTCAAGATGCCAAAGCAAAAGCTGAAGCCGAAGAGCTAGGAAGATACTAGTCTTTCGGGTTTATTTAAAATAGTATTTTTATTGATTAGCCTCACTCATTTATTTGAGTGGGGCTTTTTTTTGATAGAAAGAAAATGAGTAATACCATTTATGGTGTTAATTTACCCAAATACAAAAGCCCCCTTTGAATAGCTTGTCCCGATTTTTCGGGAGGGAAAGGGGGATGTTCCACTACGATAGCACTCCAAAAGAAGCTGAAACAAATGGGTAAATTAACGCCGTAAACGGTATAAAAGCAATAAATACATCAATATCCAAAAAAATATAAAAAACAAAATAGCAACAACGATAGCCATAGAATCACCTGAAGTAAATTGAATGAAATAAGATAGAAAAGCGGGAAATGAAACAACTAGTTGCAGATAACCCCAGATGACATCAAAATCAATATCATAAACAAACAAAAAATGATAGTAAATCCATGCCACTGCATAATATCCCAATGTAATCCAAAATGAAAATTTTATTTTTTTAAAATTATTCATACCATTTATGGGGTTAATTTACTCTTTGATACCGCACTAATAAACTTATGAAAATCAGTAATTAATGTAATGAGATAAGAAAGTAAATTTATCAAATAATCGGTATCAAACCAAAAACTAATTTATTTTGAGTGTCTCAGAACTGATAGTATTTCATTTTTTTTATATCGTCCAATGGGAATTTCGAACTCTGATATTCGCAGCCAGTTATAGCTCCAACTTTCAACCTTTTTTATGTTTGCAATAAAAGACCGATGAACTTGCTGAAAACGTGAGTCGTCTAATATTGCAAGAATATTAACAAGACTCCCTCTTAACAAAAATGGCTTTTTCCTAATAGTGGTTTGTATATTAATATAAACATGGTCTGATTGGATGAATAAAATGTCTCTTTTTTTTAATTCAAGGATCTTTTTATCTACAGATATTTTCAATATATCTTCTTCCGAATTAATTTCAATCATCTCTAAGGTTGTATAGAGATCTTGGTATCTTATAGGTTTTGTAAGGTAACCCCTCGGTTTAGTCCTTTTGGCCTCACTAACAAAATGGTCATCTTGTTGTGCAGTAACATATACAAAGGGTATTTGATATTCCACATTAATAAACTTCCCTAAATCAATTCCTGATTTTTCTCCCTCTAATGCTATATCTATCAAGACAATATCAACTTTATTTTCTTTCAAAAAATCCACTGTATCCTCAAAACAGGTAGTTATCTTAACAACAGAGTATTCTTTCTTTTGCAGATATAATGAAATAGTTTGCGCAATCAATAACTCGTCTTCTACTACAAGAACAGTCTTTATCTTTTGTACACTCAACATTTTGGTAAAATTTAGCATGAATATTTTCGATAATGGATTGAAGTTAACGATAAGTGTTAATCAGATGTCCATTTAATTGGTCTATGAAAATTTGAACAATTTCCTTCTCATGATTATTTAATTCATAGGAGTTTTCTCCGTCATCATAGTATTTCAGCTTATACCGCCTTTTCTTAATACATTCAACGGATATCGAGATTGTCAAATCCCGTAAGAGTTCTTGATTAATACGTAAAGAATGAATAATTAGCTCGTTCAATATCAAGCTAAGTGGCTGAATCGTTGTTGTATTAAATAAAATCTCCTTAGCTGAGATATCGAATCTAATTATTGGTATGTTTGACGAATAAGAATGAGTGATATTTCTACATAGTTCTGAAAAATAAGCTTCAAGATTATACTCAAAATTTTCATTTAATAGATTAATGGAATTATGCCATAGGGCGATCGTTTGAATTTTTGAATCAATATCTTCAATTTGATGGCTATTTCCATTACAGTACTTATGGATATTATTTTCTATAAGATTGGCAATTATTTGTAAATTATTATTAAAAAGATGTCTTGATTTCCTACTCAAAAATAAGTTGATATTGGATCCTTTCGGTATTTTCTTTTCGAAATGTATTTCGGTCATTTTTATCAATTTCATAGTTGCGAGCTTTAATTGAATACTAGAATAAGGCAAGATTAAGAAAACAAAGTATTAACACAAAAGCAATTGTTACGAACAGCATTATTTTGTTGTAAACAGCAACAGTAACGAAACAAACGATAACATTAAATAAAACAGTATAGCTGTTGATTAAGATTTTGTTATACATTTATGCAAAAAGAAAAATCATTCAACTCATTATTTTTAATTTCCCCTCTGAGCTGTTTTACCATTGTATATATTACATGAGTTCCAAATCCCATAGGTTTCTCATGTATTGGCATGATACCATTATCATTAAAAGACACCCTTAGCAAACCCTTCTTTTCAAGATTAAGACCTATATGAATATCTAAATCCCCAGAATCTGGATTAGCATGCTTTAAAGAATTAGTCATTAACTCATTAATAATCAAACCTATTGGAACGAGCTTTTCGAGATTCAAATGCATATCAGAAATAGACAAATTATAATTGCTTCCTATTCGATAATCATTTGAGTAAATAATATTCTCACATAATTCTGCAATATATTTAGAAACTTCAAGTTCCTCAAAATCGTCATCTAAATACATCAGATTATGGCAAGCTGATATTGTATGAATTCTGTTAATTAATTCATCTTCAGAGAATGTATCAAAATTTAGCTCTATTAAACTAATAATCAGTTGTAAATTGTTTTTTACTCTATGATGTAGCTCTCTCATCAAGAAATTGGTTTGAACTATTGACTTATTAAGTTTTTTGTTG
This sequence comes from Flavobacteriales bacterium, assembly GCA_025210805.1. Classification (NCBI taxonomy): domain Bacteria; kingdom Pseudomonadati; phylum Bacteroidota; class Flavobacteriia; order Flavobacteriales; species Flavobacteriales bacterium. Next base: position 283,318 of record JAOAQX010000007.1, on the reverse strand, counting down.
GCTCTTAATAAACGTGTTTTCTGAATTTGTATTTTTCTATTCAACTTCCTAGTTTTATGCATAAAAAACCATGTAATTAATAAGACTATTACTACAATGCTGGATACAATAATTAACAAGGTTATCCAGTATTTTTGTTTTTCAATATTCAATTCTCGATCCTTAATAATCACGGAATACTTCGCTTTCTCATATTTTTGTGAAATTTTTTGAATAATAAGATTGTCCTGAACACGACTCTGTTTTTGACGTTTATAAGCTTCAGCATAATAAACATTTGCAGAATCAATTTGTTTCATTTTCTCAAATACACGTGCTTTATAAAACAAAGAATAACCATTCCTAAATAACCTTGAATCACTCGGTAGTATTTGATCTTTTTTATTAAAATAGTGTAATGCACTATCTTGCATATTGATACGAGAATAAATTTTGGCGATATTAATATAGTTCCCCGCTTCTTCTTCTAATCTTTTTATACGATGGTTTGCTTTTGCTGCAAGCTCTAACAAAGAAATAGCTTTTTTATATTTTTTTCTTCGAGACGCAATAAAAGCACTTGCCATATATAGATCAGGCAAATTAATCGTGTCATTGTATTCCTGTGCTAATAAAAGACCTTTTTGATTTGCGATATATGCAGAGTCTGTTTCGAAAAAAACACGATAAACAGATCCTAATCTAAGATAATATAATGAAAGTAATTCTTCTTCCAACTTATATTCTTTAATCAATTTCCAAGCAATATTTAGATAGTCTTTGGCTTCTTTTTCCAATACCATTTTTTCGTTAATCAATGACATCAGTATATAAACCCTTATCAATAGTTTAGGATTTTCTTTGGGAACAATGTCGGATTTTAAATCAATAAGGATATCTAGAGCATTAACATAGCTTCTGTTCGACGCCTCTAACACCTTAGCTTTTTTAAATAATATATGGTGAGCTATAGATTTATTTTGTTTAGGAATTATATCTAAACAAAGATTATAATACTTGACTGCACTATCAACCTCTAAAGCATTGTTATAATAATCTCCTTTTACTTCCAAATTGGTCCAGCTAAATTTCTTTTGTCCAAATATTTGAAAACAACCCATTCTAAACAGCAAAAACAGCAAAACCATTCTGAGTGTAAAGTTTTCAAAAATAGCAACATAAGTCATTCAAGGGTTTTTACGAGTAAGTTTTATTATATAATTAGCAATAATATAGATATATTTTTATTAATTGATAATGAAACTTCCATTTATAAAACAAATCCATCTATTTGTGCTATTAGTAACAAAAACATACCGCTCAGAACAAAGGACCCGCTTTTAAATACTAATTTCAATTTTTGCTTATAAGTTTGCTCAAGAGTTTTGTACATACACGAGTGCGAGTTAATTGTATATTCCTAATATTTGAATATTTTGAAACATGGATTCTCTTTATTCGAAAATCGATGTTAGTGTGTAGTGTAATTTTATATTCTCTTGATAAGATTGATTATCAGAGTGATTAGATAAAACCAATCACTCTGTTTCAATTCAAAGAAAAAAAGAACTAAAAATCTACGTTTTATGTCGTTCTGAACATAAACTGACCGTTTACAACATTCTCAATTTATTTTTATGATTTTGTCTATAGTTTTGTTTCAAACTTTAGATAAGGTAAATATGGATTATAAAGAAATACATATGGGCAAGCACCTCAAAATTATCTCTGAAGAAAAAGGGCTATCCTTATCAAGGGCTTGTTCTTTTCTGAATTGTAGTAAAGATGATATACATACAATGTATCAACAGTCCTCGTTAGATTCTTCTATTTTATTGAGGTGGTGCAAATTACTTGACTATAACTTTTTTATGATTTATCATACACATTTACAAATGTTCACTCCAAGTGCAGCAACTACCAAAATAGCGAGTAAACCTAAAAACCAAGAAATCCAGAAGTCATACAGCTTCAAAAAAAATCTTTATAGTCCAGAAATAATCAAATGGATTTTGGAGCAGATAGAATCCAAAAAAATGAGTGTTTCTCAAATCATTGATCGATATTCAATACCAAGAACTACTATCTATAGATGGAAAAAGAAATATGCCAAATGAATCGAATTAACTATAAAGCACTGTATTTGGACTTTCTGAATGATAAGGCAATAGACATTCCAAGCCCAATAAGAGCTTCTTTGATTAAGTCAATTAATACTATTGAAAAGGGAGAAATTTCTTTAAAACAGATTCGAGAACTTAATGAAATAATTAAGAAATCCATCAAACCGAAAAGTAGTAATTCAGGAATAAAGGTTCAAAATAGCTATGACAAAGATTTTATAAAGTATATTCTGGAAAATCAAAAAGAATATGGGTACTCTAATAGGGAAGTAGCAAATATTTATAAAATGAGTAGAAATACAATTGCTAACTGGAAGAGAATTTTCCAGGAAGGATATTAGTGTATTTTCAGCGTGATTAAAGGTGATGGTTTAGTGAATGAGGGACTTCAAATATCGTATTTGATTTCCCTTTTTTTATATAAATAAATCTTAATGTCATTGAGAACAGGATTCTGTCGTTTATAACATTTTCAACTTCTTATAAGAACCAAAATTGTACTTTTACGCTGTTCTTGTTCTGGTATGAAAAATAATACTTATTCCGAACAAAGGTTGTGTTTACTCAAAAATAGCACCAGTTCTTTTTTTTAGTTAATGGATACTCACCAAAAATTATTGCTTTTTTTGATATGAATTTGTTCTAAAACATTTATCTAAAAAGAACTCTTTTTTTAATAAACCAAAAATGATTTTAGTTTATTACACATGCTTTTGTTCGGATTATTTTAAATAAGATTTCCCTTCTTATATTTAGATAACTAATCATATACAATCTACATAAGTATTTAAGCCACAGCCATATTACTTTTACTCTATAAATAGTGAATAGACAATAATTTTCAAACTCTTATCGTATCATTTTCCTAGTTTTTCAAACTGAAATATCAAAAAATCGATAACCCTAGTTTAGATTCTTGTGTGCATTTCAAAATTATCATTCAAAACACTGTCGTTCAGAACAAATTCTGTGTGTATAGAACAAAAAACATTCTCATGAATCTTTGTATCGTGAAGTTTGTAATCAAAAAAAAAACTCTTTTATGAAAAATAAATCAATGTTAGGTATTGCCTTTATACTACTTATTCTAACAGTCACATCTTTTTCTAGTTTCGCTCAAATCGGTATTGGAACAACGATTCCTGATCAATCGGCCACTTTAGAATTATCCTCAAGTACTCAAGGGTTCTTGATGCCTAGGTTGACTTATAGTCAAATTGACGATATTATAAATCCTGCAGAAGGATTGATGGTCTACAGTATAGATGAAAATTGTTTATGTACTTATAATTCGAATATCTGGGTGAATTTATGTACTAATATTGAAGTTTACAACCTACCTACAAAACAGAAAAAAATAATTACCCCCAATGGAATAGGGAGTTCATATTTTGGTACAACCGTTAGTTTGAGTGATGACGGAAAAAACGGAGTAGTTGGTGCATATTTAGACGATTCAAGTATGGGTGCTGTTTACGTTTACTCCATAAACGACAGTGTCTGGACAGAAGATCAAAAAATAGTACCTACGAATAATATTGGAGTAAGTAACTTTGGTTATGCTACCAAAATGAGTCCTGATGGTACAAAAATTGCCGTAGGTGCATTTTCCGATGATAACAGTATAGGAGCAGTATATATCTATTCATTAAATGGATCAAATGTTTGGGTAGAAGATCAAAAAATTGTTCCAACTAATGGAATTGGTACAGGTCAATTTGGAGGTTCTGTAGATTTCAATGCAGATGGATCGAAAATTATTGCAAGTTCTTTATCTGATAACGGCAGTATAGGCGCTGTATATGTTTATTCGTTAGATGGATCTAATGTTTGGGTACAAGATCAAAAGATTATTCCTACAAATGGTATTGGCAATGGTCTATTTGGCCTTGCTATGGCACTAAATGCAGATGGAACACGTTTTATTGTGAGTGCATATCTTGATAATTCGGACATTGGAGCGGTTTACGTGTTTTCACTAAATGGATCCAACGTTTGGGTGCAAGATCAAAAGATAATTCCAACTAACAATGTTGGAGCAGGAAAATTTGGTAGATCAATTGCCTTAAATTCCGATGGGACCACACTTAGTGTAGGCTCATACACTGATAATAATAGCATTGGAGCAGTTTATATATATTCTTTAAATGGATCTAATGTTTGGGTACAAAATCAAAAAATTATTCCTACAAATGCTATCGGAGCAAGTGAATTTGGTACCTCTTTAGATTTTAGTAATGATGGGTCTAGAATGATTATTGGTGCACCGATAGATAATTCAAAAATAGGAGCTGCTTACCTTTACTCTCTAAATAGCAATAATAATTGGGTAGAACACAAAAAAATAACGCCGGATAATCATATTGGGATCAACGATTTTGGGTTTTCAGTGAGCTTTCATTCAGTAGGAACTCAAGCCATAGTAGGAGCTCCGAGAGATAACAGTGATTTAGGAGCCGTTTATTTGATTTACTGATACACTCTTCTTCTTGCCAACTAAATAAATTTCATTTTTAGATTACCAAGAGACTGATCCATAAAATAATATGGCAGTCTCTTTTTTTTACCCCAGAAATGGGATAAAAATCCTACAATTCCATTGCAGAACCTTAGCGGAGGGTAAAAAATTATTGAATTATCTTTAAAGCGTACAGAAAAAAGAGTCATGCTGTTATACCATTTATGGTATTATTCTTTGATCTTGCCATATTGTTTGGATAACAAAATATCAAAACAAAGAGCTTAAGGGAAATGATCAAAAACGGTGTAGGGAAATACTTTTTCAAGTTTGTAAATTAGAAAATGTAGAAATTATTAGGAATATTGTGAGTTGCTATCATATTAACATACATACAGAATATCTACTAAAATAAGGATCAGTAGCTTGGTCAAGAAATTGAAAAGACGAAGTTATTGAATAATTCAATCAGAATTCCTAACATTAACGTAAGTTCGACTTAAAAATTGAGCCACACTTCTATTTTTTAGATTTGACCCATAGGGTCGGAAAACAAGAATTATTTAAACATTTACAACAAACCTAACCCGAATCCCATTTTCTAATAAAAGTAGCAAAAAGCTTTTCCTCTTACCATGACAGATTATTAAACAAAAAAAATTGATGTGAAAAGAGATCTCACATCAATTTTTTTTAACATTATTTTTCTACTTATCAATTTTTAATACATCTCACAGAGTTTCCATTGTGACGTCCAGATTGATGTAAAAATGGTACCCCAGTTAAAGTTCTTGTAACTACTCGAGATCTTGTACCAGAGTTCACTGTAGAAGTATAATATCTAGCATAACCTCCTGGAGCACTATCTCCTCCATTTGCTCCTGCATTTGGAAAAATTAAAGAATTTACATAACCTGATAGATTAGTCATTTCTTCCACGCTAATCAATGTTGTGAATTCACTTAATGTTGGCACTCTATATCCAACAGGACAAGGATTATTCGTTCCGTTCACTCCCTGCCATAAATTTGTATTTGGAGTACTTCTCCAGTCTCCACTATTGTGCCATTGAGGAGGTGTTCCAAATGCAAGAATAAAATTACTATGACCTGGGACATCTGTTGGAGACTTGGTATATGTAACATTAGTTGGGTTCGTTAAGTTTGCTGTAGTATTTGTAGGATATGTCATAAGCTCATGACCATCTGTAAATCTACCCCATTGAATATGCGATCCATAAGCATGCCTATCCGTTACAGAGGTGGCTTGTTTAGATGGATCAAATACTGATGTCATATTTCTGTTGGCATAATTTGCCCCTAAATTGTTATTAAGCCAAATATTTCCATCTTCTGCAAGTATAGGAGCATATACAAAACGGTGTGAAGGATCACTATATCGTCTATCTGGAATTCCTCCAGCACCTTTTAGTATAATATTTCCTTTGCTCTCTCCATTTATCGAAAAGTTTAATGTAGCTATGGTATTTTCAGCATTAAATAATAGTTTTTTAATATTAAAGTTTCCATCGCCATTCACTTGTATGGTTACTGTGATTACTCCTGAAGCAGAGAAATTTCCTGCAGGATAAGTAATTCGGAAACTATTATTATCACTTTGACCAGTACCTGGATTATTGGCTACATAAGTCCCATTAAATGCCGCATAGCTTCCCACTCCTCCTGTATAAGGAACTTTAATTAAAATTTTCTTGGTTGTATTATTGATTACACCTTGGAAATTAACCTGTGGACTTCCATCCATTGTGGAAAGTATATACGCTGTTTTTGGGAAATTAAAATTGGCATTTCCAATTTGAACAGCTTGATTTTTAGTACAACTAGTAAACCCTGTCTTACTCCATGTGACATTGAGGGTTCCAGAAGCCGCTGGTGTACCTCCTAATTGGTAAGTAACTAATTGTGAGCCACCTGCTGGAATATTCACTGAAGTTGGACTAACAGAAGATACGGTCATACCTCCTACACCACTTAAACTCAAATCACCTGTAGAGAATGTCTGAGTACTACTAGCAGTACCTGTATTATTAATAGTAACCGTAAATTTGTTTGCAGCGGTTAAATTCGCTCCTTGTATATAGGTTCCCTCAATACCATTTGTATTACAATCATTAGTAACAATAGGAGCAGAAACAGTTCTATTTCCACTACAAGATAATCCACTATTGGAACATGAAGTCGTAAAATTACCTGATTGTGTAGGGGTTCCTGTAAGTTGATAAGTCACTACTTGGTTTCCTCCTGCTGCAATGTTTGCAGTGGCTGGAGAGACTGAAGCTACGGTGATTCCTCCGTTATTACCCGATAAAGAAATATCTGATGTCGCAAAGTTAAGCGTTCCGGAAGCTGCCGATCCTGTATTATTGATTCTTACACGGAAATAATGCGTATTATTTAGTGCTGAGTTTTGAGTATAATTCCCTTTAAGTCCATTGGTTCCTGTACAAACTTCGGCCAAAACTGGAATACCCGAAATAGTTCTATTTCCACTACAAGATAATCCATTATTGGACCATGAAGTCGTAAAGTTACCTGATTGCGTAGGAGTTCCTGTTAGTTGGTAAGTCACTACTTGATTTCCTCCTGCTGCAATGGTTGCAGTGGCTGGAGAAACTGAAGCTACGGTGATTCCTCCGTTATTACCAGAAAGACTTAAATCCGAGGTCGCAAAGTTAAGTGTTCCGGAAGCTGCCGATCCTGTATTATTGATTCTTACACGGAAATAGTGTGTATTGTTTAATGCAGAGTTTTGAGTATAATTCCCTTTAAGTCCATTGGTTCCTGTACAAACTTCAGCCAAAACAGGAATACCCGAAATAGTTTCACTTCCACTACAAGATAATCCACTATTGGACCATGAAGTCGTAAAATTACCTAATTGTGTAGGGGTACCAGTAAGTTGGTAAGTCACTACTTGGTTTCCTCCTGCTGGAATATTAGCTGAAGTTGGAGAGACCGAAGCTACTGTGATTCCTCCGTTATTACCAGAAAGACTTAAATCTGAGGTCGCAAAATTAAGCGCTCCACTAGAAGTAGTTCCAGCATTTTGAATGTTTATTGAATAATAGTGAGAAGCGGTTAAGGCTTGGTTTAAGACATAATTACCCGCAATTCCATTAGAATTACAGCCGTTAAAAACTGTTATATTTGGTGTGAAGCCATAACAGTTCCAATCAGGAGTAGTTGGAGTTCCTTGATTCACATCAATACACTTCTTATCCAAATTATAGATCATAAGTCCGCTTGCAGGATTTACCATATTGCTTTTTTGAGTTTCTGTAAGTCTGGGTGGTAGAAACCCTTTAGAGGTAGACTCCAACTCCAAAATGGCAGAAGGATGAGGATTGGTAGTCCCTATTCCTATTTGACTATAAGAACGGGTAGAAATTGTGAGTGTACTTATTACCGTAATTAAGTACAACCACTTACTAATGGTGCTAACTACTTTCATATTTAAACTATGTTTATTTTTTTCAAAAGTAGTTTGAAAAATGACGGTCAAAATCGTTTTTGTTCTGAACGGTATTTTTTTGTTCCAAACAACAATATCAAGTACTGAACTGAGTAATTTTCTGCAAAAACCAAATGGTAATTCCAATTTCACATTGAAAATGTGAATATATTATTAATGAAAGCTAATTTGACCTAAGGGATTAGTCTTTTATATTTTTTTTCAATATGTTAATCAAAACTCTTCCTGAGTATAACGGATCATCGTTTTTCGATACACATTGAAGATCTTGGATCTTGATACAAAACCGACGTATTTACCTTGATCGGTAATTACAATATTCCAAGCATTGGACTTTTTGAACAAATCAATCATTTCTGAGGCTTCGATATTAATATCGCATTGAGCAACTGGATCATGTACAATTTCTCGGATACTCATCTGTTCGTAAAGCTCCGTTTCAAAAAGGTATTCACGGATATCATCGAGTTGAATAATTCCTAAAAAATTGTATTCGTCATCTATTACAGGAAACATATTTCTACTCGAATTTTTTACAGCTTCCACCAAGCTTCCCAAATGGTCGTCTATATGAATCGTATAAAAATCTTTTTCTATTAATTCTCTAAAAGATATTTGATCAATTACCAATCTATCTTTTCCTCGACCGTAGCTACTACCCCGTCGAATAAGCTGTTTTTTGTAGATTGAATTTGGTTCAAAATATTTACTGATTACGAATGCCACTGCCGTTACAATCATAAGCGGAAGGAAAAGCTTATAACCACCTGTAATTTCAGCAATTAAAAAGATAGCAGTGAGTGGAGCGTGCAATAATCCCGATACTAAGCCTGCCATTCCCAAAAGGGTAAACTGGCCCGTATTGGCTTCCATTCCAAAGAAATTGAGCACTTTGGCTATCAAAAAACCGAAAGAACCTCCAATAAATAAACTGGGAGCAAAAACCCCACCTATTCCACCCATTTGTATGGTAATTGCACTGGCGATTGCCTTAAAAAGGACCATAAGTAGCATAAGGATAACAAAAACAAGGAAACCATCGGTTTCAAAAATCCAAAAATTGGCATCATTTCCACTCAATAATTGATTGATATAATCATAACCTTCTCCGTAGAGTGATGGAAAAAGGAAAATCAGAATTCCCAAAATTATACCACCCACAAGCCATTTTATCCAAAGTTTATTCCACCTGCTAAAAAACTGCTCTGTATAAAAATAAATCCTGTGATAAACTGCCGAAAAAATCCCCGTAAAAACACCCAATAGTACGATTTGGGGAAGATAACTTTGATCAAAAACCTGTCCTAAGGTATAATGAAAAGAAGTATCATTTTCCATCAAAAAATACTTAGTAAGCAAGGCCGTTGCCGAAGACAATAATAAGGGAACAATGGATGCTGTAGTAAGATCTAACATAAAAACCTCCAAAGCGAATACCACAGCTGCAATGGGTGCATTAAAAATAGCAGAAAGTGTTGCCGATGCGGCACATCCTATGAGTAAAATTTTGGCTTTATGATTTAGGTTAAATAGAATTCCTAAATTATAACCAAAAGCCGAAGCCGATTGTGCAGCAGGAGCTTCAAGCCCAACAGAACCTCCAAACCCTACCGTAAAAATGGCACCTAAAAAAGAATTAAGTCCTTGATAATGGGAAATTTTCCCTGTTTTTTTTGAAATTTTATGAAGAATTTCTGGAATCCCTTTTGGAATTTTAATTCTAAGGATTTTTTTTATGATCAAAAAACTCAAAATGACTCCAATTACGGGATAAAACAGATGAAGATAATTTCCAATATCGAAATGATGAAACGAATCTATAAATCCCTGTAATGCTTTAACAGAAACCTTGAGACTCACCGCTAGTAAACCCGAAAAAATTCCTATGAAAATACTAATTATCAGCAAAAAATTCTTGAGCGGAATATTCTTAATCCGCCAAAGATGTACTTGGAGTACTGCTTTTTTAATAGTGTTTAGCAATGGAGTTTTATTATCTTTTGTGAAAATACAAAATTATACCAAATGAATATCAAACAATCAATCAATTAAAGATACACCGATTCTTTTTTGTTCTTTATCTACCTGTATCACTTTTACTTCCAATATTTCATTTAAGCTTACATGTTCATGAACATCGCTTACAAAAGCTGCCTTTATTTTTGAAATATGAAGCAGTGCATTTTCTTTAATTCCGATGTCTAAAAAGCACCCAAAATTGGTAATATTTTTCACTTTTCCTTGAATCATTTGCCCTTCAAAAACATCGTTTATACTTTTGAATCCGTTATCAATTCCTGTATCTTTTAGCTTGGGTCTTGGGTCTCTCTGTGGCTTGAGAATGGCATTTTTAATATCAGTAAAAGTATGTTTCCCAATACCATTTTCTTCTGCTTCTTGATCAGAAATTTCGCCAATTTTTTCTCTTATTTCTTTAATATCCTCACTCCTAGTGAGCTGATAAATAGCTTGATAATTTTCTGGATGTATTCCCGTTGCGTCCAAAGGATTTTCTCCATCAAAAATTTTCATAAATGCTGCTGATTGCTCAAAAGCTTTCGTTCCTAAACCTTTTACCTCCAATAATTGTTTACGAGATTCAAAAGCTCCTAATTCACTTCTTTTTTCCACAATCTTTTGTGCCAAATTTTCATTGAGACCTGCTATTCTTTTCAATAAATATTTTGAGGCAGTATTAAGATTTACTCCTACTTCGTTTACACAAAACTCTACACAAAAACCCAGCTCTTCTTCCAGTAATTTCTGATTTACCGAATGCTGATATTGTCCTACTCCAATGGATTTTGGATCTATTTTAATGAGTTCTGCTAAAGGATCTACTAAACGCCTCGCAATAGAAACTGCTCCTCGAACGGTGACATCATAAGAAGGGAATTCTTCTCTACCCACCGAAGAGGCAGAATACACAGATGCGCCACTTTCGTTTACTTCAATGATGGGGATTTTATTATAAAGTAATTGTTTTTGAGCAAAATCTAAAGTCTCTTTTCCTGCCGTACCATCACCCACAGCAATGGCTTCAATCTTGAAGACTTCTGTAGCATGTCGAAGTTTTTTACCTGCCATTTTTCGTTTATTGATCTCATCGGAAAAAGGAAAAATAGTTTCATTATGTAATAAATCTCCATTTCGATCAATACAAACGAGTTTACAGCCGCTTCTAAAACCCGGATCAATTCCCAAAACTCGTGCTTCACCCAAAGGAGGCGTGAGTAGTAATTGTTTTAAATTTCTTGAAAAAACCTTTACGGCTTGTTCATCTGCTTGCTCTTTAGAATATTTCCAAAGCTCACGTTCTATTTTCGGACTCAGTTTTTTCTGAAAACAGGTTTTGATCTCTTTTTCTAGCCAATCTGCTTGTTCCAAATGCGACTTTAAGTATCTCTCATTAATTTTTTCGAGTAAATAGGCTTTATCATAATCCAATTTTACAGACAGTACTTTTTCTTCTTTTGCCCGTTCTAAAGCTAAGAATTGATGAGAAGCAATTCTATTTATTCGTTGAGAAAAATCGGTATAGGCACTAAAATGTTTTACCTTTTCTTCATCGGCAGTTTTCTTTAATTTGGATTGCCAAGATCCATTTCTGAGGGCATTTTGATGCACAAAATCTAGTGAATTTTGATACACAAAATGCTGTACAATTTGAGCAATTCCTTTTTCTACTGCATCCGCATCAGGAAAATCTTTACAAGTTTTACTGGCAAAAAAACTAGAGGGCTCTATAGAATTATTGCTCATCAACATCTTGGCAAATTTTTCAAAACCTGCTGTAATGGCTTTTTCTAGTATCTTTCCTTTAGCCACTTTAAAAGGTTCATAAATCCTTTCAAGCTCTGACAAATCCCAGCAAGTTTTCACTTTGGATAAGATATTTTCCTCCACTCCTATTTCTTGGAGTTTTTTAAGAATACTTTCTTTTCTATCAACCAGCTTTTCGTGTTTCTCTTTTAGTTTTTGGATTTCTAAAATGGCTATTTCATCCAAATTTCCTGTTTGATCTTTTCTGTATCTGGCAATAAAAGGAATCGTAGCGCCCCCATCTAAAAGGGTAACAACAGCCTGAATGGCGTTTTTATGATAACTGGTATTTTCTTGTATATAAGTGTTTGGTGTCATGATGCTCAGGAACTCTATTTCTCTGAATACAAAGAAACGATAAAGATCTCATTTTTGGAGTTGGGAGTAAAAATTCTGGTCCGAAGACTTCATCTATTCCACAGGGAATTCTTTATAAATTTCACGCATTTGTTTTGATAGCATTCTTCCTTCTCCGTTTTCAACTAAAAAATAGTTTGGAACTGCAAGGAGTCCCATTTCGGAAAAATGGCTATTTGATTTTATAAATTTCAAGCTGGGATACTGCGGATGATAGTCAATAAAATTTTTGATGACTGCTATATTTTCACTAGAAATTAAAATAATTTCAAAATCTGGATATTGCTGCTTAACTCTTTCAAGATCATCAAATTTATCGATGCAAATACTGCAATAAGTTCCCCAAAGCCCAATAAGATACTTCCCTGTTTTTGGAAATGTAAATGCTAGGCTATCTAGGGTAAAGTAATTATCTTTTATATCTAGATGGACTTCTTCTAGTTGATAAAATTTAGATTCTTCGTATTTGGCTGTACCATAATCGTATAAATATCCTGATACAACACCAAAAAATAAGACAAGAAATAGACTTTTAAGGAAGGAAAACTTTAACATCAGTATAAGGGTTTATATTCATAGTAATATAGTGTTCGACTTCAAGAAATAGCTCCTGTCCTATATAAAACCCAAAAAGAAAAAGCGGAATATGATACCATTTAATTCTCTTTATCATTGCTTTGATCATTTGTTTGTTTTTTTTTGAATTATACCGATTACTTGCTAAAATTACCCACTTATTTCACTGCGTTTATAACTGGCTTTTAGCAATGTATCGGCATTATACCTATGAGTAAATTAACACCATAAATGGTATTAGTTGTTTGATGTTTTTATTTACTTTTAAAAAAAACAATTGCACAGGACTATATTCTTCGATTTCAATAAAAAATCAAACAATACAAGGTTCACTATTCCCATTTGGTAATAGGGAAAGTCATCGCTACTTAAACAGTGTAGGATTAAGCAATCTACCAGAATTTACTAATTCATGACAAGCTTTTGTACAAAGTGCTTCTTCTAATACGTCTATATGCTTCATTCTATGAATATCCGTTCCTACCCAGTCTATCATTCCTTTTGAAATGAGTAGTTCTGCATTCTTTTTTGCTGGTTTAGAATAATGATTTGTTAGTGACATTAAATCTAACTGAAACTGTACTCCTCTATTTTTGAGATCCTCATATTGATCTAAGGTCATATATTCATAACGCTCAGGATGTGCCAAAACAGGTTTATATCCTTTCATTTGAGCTTGATAAACAAAATCTTTCACCCCTTTTGGTCTAAATCTAAAAGAAAGTTCAAATAGGAAATTTTGGGTATTTGGAAAGGTTCTTAACTCTTTATTTTCTAAATATTCTAATAAACGTTCATCAAAAAAATACTCTGCAGCAGCGTGGTGTTTATGCCCATGCATAGACTCTATTTTTAGCTTGTAATCTACTTCTTTGAGAGCGTTCCCGATAGTTTCGGCATTATTGGGGTAATAGTCTCCCATAATATGGGGCGTATAAACAAAATTTTCGAAACCCAAAGAAACTAGTGCTCGAATCATATCCATAGATTCTTCCACTTTTTGTGCTCCATCGTCTATTCCTGGCAAAAGATGAGAATGCACATCTGTTTTTATTGCTGAAACATCTACTTTATTTCGTTTTTTTCTGAAAAAGAAATTCATAAAAAGTATAAAAAATCTTGTTATTATCTACCTTAAAGCTGCATTGCATTACTTGCAAGATAGTAGAATAAATTTAATAAAAAAGTTCTTATCGTATATTTTTTAACGATAAAAATACAATGATATAATAATTTTGTTTTGTTAATACAGAATTATTTGAACGCAACAGGAATTTCACAAACTGGAATTGGTTTCATTTTGTGCAAATTAGAACGGTGCATTCTTTCATAAATTTTGAATACTTCCTTTTCTCTTCCACAAAAGTTATCAGCTTTTTTTCCTTCATTATAAACCTGCATAGCCCATTCTAATTCGGGATAAGAAGCGCCTATTTGATCTTCATCACTTCTTCCATCTTCCCAAAGCCCATCAGTAGGTGCAGCTTTTTGGATAGATTGTGGTACTCCTAGTTCTTTTGCCAAAGCATAGACTTCTGTTTTTGTCAAATCGGCTATTGGACTTAAATCTACACCACCATCACCATATTTTGTAAAGAACCCCACACCAAAGTCTTCTACTTTATTACCTGTTCCGGCCACAAGTTTTCCTTGACTTCCTGCCAGTGCATAAAGTGTTGTCATTCTTATTCTGGCTCTCACATTGGCAAGGTTAAGATGCGTATGTGTGTCTTCTGGCAAGCTTTTTTTTAAGGTTTCAAATGTGTTTGTTAGATCTATTCTTTGTTTCTGAATTTGAGTTCCAAATTGTTCTTCTAACCATGCAATATGTTCTTCAGAACGATCTAATTCTGCTTGAAATTGATGTATGGGCATATTTACACACACTACCTCAGCTCCTGTCAATCCACATAAAGTAGAAGTAAGAGCGGAGTCTATTCCGCCAGAAATTCCAACTACAAAGCCCTTTGTTCCACTATTTTCCTTATATTCTTTTAACCAATTAACAATATGATCAATGACTGCTTTTGTTTGCATTTTTTCCAGGATTAGGTTTTACTAAATTTATATTTTTTCTTAAAAAATTACTTTTCAAAGTTATAATAACATCATTAAAGCCCTTTTCAATGATTTTACCAAAATATTTACTTCTTCTTTTGTGTTATAAAGTGCAAAAGTGGCTCTAACTGTTCCAGAAATACCTAAACATTTCATCATAGGCTGTGCACAATGATTTCCTGTTCTTACGGCAATTCCCATTTGATCTAAAAGTGTTCCTATGTCATAGGCATGTATATCTTTATGATTAAAAGAAATGGCACCAGATCGGTTCTTTTTACTACCGTAAATTTCTATTCCCTCTATTTTTTCTAATTCTTGATAGGCGTATTGTACGAGTTCATGTTCATACTCGGCAATGGTATCCAAACCTATTTTTTCAAGATAATCGATACTTGTTTTTAAAGCAATTACATCAGCAATATTAGGCGTTCCAGCTTCTAGTTTATGAGGCAGACAAGCATAGGTTGACTGCTCCATCGTTACTATTGCAATCATTTCTCCACCTCCACGATAGGGTGGTAATTCATTCAAAAGATCAAATTTTCCATAAAGCACACCCACTCCTGTAGGTCCATAAAGTTTATGACCCGAAAAAACCATAAAGTCACAATCCATTTTTTGTACATCTATTTTTTGATGTGCCACAGATTGTGCTGCATCAATTAAAGTGTATGCTCCGTTTTCTTTGGCTATTTTTATGATTTTCTCAATGGGATTTACAACTCCCAATGAATTAGAAATGGCTGCAATGGCCACTAATTTGATTCCCTTTTTGGCTTCTTTTTCAAAAAAATCGATGTCTAAGCCTTCCTTTGTAAACGGAATACTGATGAGCTCCGCTTCCTTTTGTTCGCAAACCCATTGCCAGGGTACAATATTGGAATGATGCTCTGATTCTGCCACAAAAATTCGATCACCTTTTTGCACTTTACTTGCTCCAAAAATGGTGGAAATTATATTAATTCCATCGGTAGTTCCTGAAGTAAAAATGACTTCTTGCTCTTTTTCTGCTCCAATAAATTTCTGAACCGTTCTTCTAGCTTCTTCAAAGGCATCAGTAGCTTTTTGACTTAAATGATGTACTCCTCTATGAACATTACTATTATAGCTTGAATAGTATTGAACCAAGGCATCTATCATCACTTGAGGTTTTTGTGTAGTGGCTCCGTTATCTAGATAAATGAGGGATTTCCCATGTACTTGTTCTTCAAGTATTGGAAAATCTTTTCTTATGGTTTCGATGGGATACATATCGTCTTTTTAGTTGAGTTGGTCGGAAAGAATTTTGAGCTCTATTCTTGGTGAAATACTTCTATAAACAGTATTAAATGCCGTTTCCAAAATAGGCATATTTACTTGGTATTTTTCGTTTATAGCGTGCATACATTTTATGGCATAATACCCTTCGGCAACCATATTCATTTCCACTTGTGCAGATTTTACAGAATATCCTTGTCCTAGCATTACGCCAAAAGTTCTGTTTCTAGAAAACTTTGAATAACAAGTCACTAATAAATCTCCCAAATAAGCTGAATCATTGATATCTCTATCAATAGGATGATAAGCATCAACAAATCTTTTTATTTCCCTAATTGCATTAGAAATAAGAACGGCTTTAAAGTTATCTCCGTATCTCACACCATGGGCTATTCCTATAACAATTGCATAAACGTTTTTAAGAACAGCACTTATTTCGGTCCCATAAATATCATCAGACTCTGTGGTGGCAATAAAATTGCAACGTAATTTTTCGGCCATAAATTGGCGATGTTTTTCGTTTTCGGAAGCAATTGTGAGGTAAGAAAGACGCTCTAAGGCTACTTCTTCTGCATGGCAAGGCCCTGTAATTACACCAATATTTTCTGCTGGAACTTGATAATGTTCCATAAGATACTCACCAATAATTTGATTTGTTTCGGGTACGATTCCCTTTATTGCCGAAAAAACAATTTTATTCTTAAAACTGGCTCCACTGTTTTGTAAAGCCAAATGCAAAAAGGCTGAAGGGATGGCCAAAATAATATATTGAGCTTGATGGACAATATATCGAAGATCGGTGCTAAATTCTATTGAATCAGTATCAAAATGGGCATCGGTAAGATAGTTTGGATTTTTTCCTTCACGCTGAAAATCGTTAATATTCTCTTCTGAACGCATCCACCAAAGGATATTTTCTTGTCCTTTACTGAGTATATACGCTAGGGCTGTTGCCCAACTTCCTCCACCTACAATGGCTATTTTTTTTCTATGTTCTTGCATAAATAATAGATTCTGAACTTGAGAGAAGATTTGTTTAAACTTCCTTCGTTTTGGGGTTCAAAAAACAAAGATAAGGAATCTAAAGGCAGGCATTATTCTTTTGGAAAGAAAGTCGGGTGAGTTTTGCTACGTTTATAGTCATTGGTAAATTATACTAGAAATCGTATTATTTCTTTCGCAAAAAAAATCCAGTTTCTATGGTTAAGAAGCTGGATTTTTGTTCTGTTTATATAGATTTTTTACTCAATCTTTACTTTAATCCCTTTACCTGCAGTAATTACCATATTTTCATTGGCATTAACAGAATTATTTATTTGCCCATGGAACTCAAAAGAAATTTCATTGGTATTTGCATTATAATTGGTCAATTTAAAAGAAGCATTCCCTCCTATAGTATTGGTGTAAGGAAATTGTTCATTAGGTTTAATATAACTAATGATTGCACCATCTGCGGCTTTTAGAGTTTTCCCAATGATAGAATTAATATTATTGCCATCAATATTGGTTATTGCAACTCCTAGTACGCCATTATTTGCGGGATCTAAAGCATTTATTGTTAAGTTTTTTGCTTGTGCTTGAACAATGAATGAAGCGGATACCATAGTTGCATTCCATTTTCTTGAATTACCCCCAAAATTTCCTTCAATAGTATTTGGATCTCCTGTTGGTTCTGGATCTGGTCCTGGATCTGGTCCTGGCTCTGGGTTTGGTTTATTCAC
This sequence comes from Flavobacteriales bacterium, assembly GCA_025210805.1. Lineage (NCBI taxonomy): Bacteria > Pseudomonadati > Bacteroidota > Flavobacteriia > Flavobacteriales > Flavobacteriales bacterium. The sequence goes on along the minus strand of JAOAQX010000007.1, from coordinate 265,472 downwards.
AGAACCATTTAATCCTTTATTTCCGTATGTATTTATAACAAGGTTGTCTGCCATTCCTCCATTAATACGGTCTCCGTTTGTTAGCGTTCCTTCAAAATCAAAATCGATTCTTCTGTTTAAGTAGTTCACTTGCATTTCTCCAGCTCCTAAACTAAAGAGTTTATCTCCTGCATAAAACTTAACGTTTATCACTTTTGAGTCAAACATTAAAGGGTATTCTCCAACTAAAAAATCGTGTCCTTTTACGGTTTTAAAAGCAAATTCCACCGAGTCATAAGCATCACCGATATTATAGGCAGTAATGTAAATCCCTGTATCTGTTTTTACGGATTTATAATTTTGGAAAGCACGTATTTTCCCCATATCAGTCACAGGATCTGTAGACTTTGAAAGATAATATTGGAAAAATTCTTCAGTTTCTTCTGTTACTGCATTATCACAGGATTGAAATAAAAATCCAATCATAAATAATGATAAAACACTTAAAAATAATCTTTTCATAGAAAATGGTATTGGTATTCTAGTATGTTGAGCATATTGATTCAAAAAACTCTGATACACATCAGAAAATGAATGCCTGAAGTGAGCGTATCTGTCAAGTTTAAAGTTTAATCAATCAGCTCAATTTATCAAAAATAAGGATTTCTTCTCAAATTTTCTGATCATGAGACCTTTTTATCTTAGAAATTCCAGTTTTTGAGAATATTTTCCAGATCTTTTGGAGTATCGATAGAGGGACTTTCCTCTTTGGTTATGGGAAGTTTTATTTTAAATCCATTCCACAACCAAGTGAGTTGTTCTAGAGACTCGGCTTTTTCTAATGAGGCCGTTTCTAACTGATTAATCTTTTCTAATACATTAAATCTAAAACCATAAATTCCGATATGTTTATAAAAATCCATTTGAGTAACCCATTGATCTTGTGGATAATTTCGGATATAAGGAATAGGCGATCTTGAAAAATAATGGGCAAATTCGTCTTTATCGCAAACAACTTTTACGGCATTGGGATCCAACACTTGAGCAATTCGTTCTATTTTTTTTCTTAAACTGGCTATTTGAGTTTCTGGGTTTTCAAATGCTTTAAGCACTCTTGATAATTGATTTGAACTGATAAAGGGTTCATCTCCTTGCACATTTAGAACGATGTCATTTGGTGCTAATTTTAAGTTCAAAACGGCTTTCCAAACTCTTTCTGTTCCTGTTTGTATATCGGCATCTGTAAGAATAAAGGGTATTTGCTGTTTTTCAAGATGTGTACTAATTCTTTGATCATCTGTAGCAACAAAAACTTCATCAATATCTGTGCATGAAATTACTTGCTCATAAACTCTTTGAATCATGGTTTTTCCTTTGATATCCACTAAAGGTTTTCCTGGAAAACGGGTGGAACCATATCGAGCAGGTATGATTGCTATAACTTTTTGAGTCATGAACTTGAATTATAATTTAATGTTTGCCTGAAGTACATATCGTCTTGGTGGTGCTACTCTTCCTGGACGAATGGAATATTCTGTATTGAAAACATTTTCAACTCCAAATATCATTTCTACTTCGTCTGAAAGCTCATATCCTAACCTAAAATCAACTTGCCAAGTTCCATTTTTTTCTCTTTCTCTTGCTTCTTCAATAAGTAGGTTAATGGTATTTAGATCTACGTTTGCATTGAGACCATTAAGAACGTCTTGTACATTTTTGAATTCGTCATCGGAGTTTTCGTTAAACAAATAACTCACAAAGAGTTTATCAATATTACTCATAAACGAGTTGTATCGAACATTAACCATAGGATGAATCTTTCTGTATTTCACACCTAGATCAGCTTTAAATAAATGACGGAATCGATATTTTAAAATTGAAGGATCTGTTGAAGTTACATTATAGTTTACTTCTGACCCTATTTGTCTTAATAATCCCTCAATAATCACATCAAAAAGAGCATTTGGCTCTTGATTCATTAAATCATAGAGTATTTGTTTGTTATCTGTAAAGGATGCATAGACAAAAGAAGTGTCTAAAGAAATGGGATTCATATAGGTATATCCAATATTAAAATCTATTTCCACCTCTTTACTTATCTTCCCATAACCTTTAAGATTCGCTTCAATACCTGCTATTTGTGTTTCTCCCACATTTATTTCTTTGAATCCTGCACCCAAAGCATTTAGCTTTGAATTACTTGAGTCTCCCCAAAGTCCAAAACTAAGCTCTGTCATATTATTAAACCTCATCAAAAAGGCATCTACTTCTGCTTGTAGGTTCCAGTTATCGCCTCTAAAGTTTTTCACAACTCCCAGTTCTGTAGACCATCCTCTTTCGGGCTTTAGGTCTGGATTTGAATAAAAAGAAACTTCTCCTGCATTTCTTGAGAAGAAATATTCAAAAAGTGATGGAAACCTAATGGCTTCACCCCAATTTGCTTTTATGAATAAGTCTTCATTTATTGCATAGTTTGCTCCAAGTCTAAATACAGGTTCGAGATAATTTGTATCTACCCCAGTATTGAATTCCATTCTGGCTCCTCCCACAATATTCAAATTTCCAATTCCATATTCTGCTTGTAAAAAACCTGCGGCATTTGCGGCTTGTGCATCTACGGTATATGCTTCTGAAACTCCTCTTATATAAGAACCTGCGAGTCCAAAAGTTAGGGCTATTTTATCTTTTCTCCATTGCGAATGGTAATTTCCATAATAGGTATCTGAAAAATTACTCACTGTGTCAATGTAGTTTACACGGAAAAACTGTCCATTAAGTTGATGTTTCCAGTTGGAACCGGGTTTTTGGTACTCAATAAAAGGTCTCACGGCTAGTTCGTTTGTATGAAATTCATACGTTACATCATCAAAAGAGGTTGTAGCAATAGAATCATTATGATACAAGAAAGATTCTCCTCTAAGGTTATTAATATAGGTTGCTGAAAGTCCATATCTTAAACCAATATCTTCTAGATCGTGTGCTACTTTAAAGAAAAATCGTTGTCTTTCATTGTCTACATTATTTTTGATATAACTTGTTTCTCTAAAAAAATGCCCACTTCCTGAGAGCTCCACATTACCTACTTTTTGCCCATGATAAATGGTTCCCATGTGAGACATGAGCGGTATCGTACTTTTGTTCCAATTCCAAGAATCTCTTTTATAATCATCAAACATGGCGGTTTGAAATGTAGCTTTCGTAAGTCCTTTTTTTGTAGGACGACGGGTAAATGCGTTGATGGTTCCATTTAAAGCAGAAGCACCGTACATCACACTTGAAGGTCCTTTTATCACCTCCATCTGTCTCACTGCAAGAGGTTCTATGGTGTACCATTGTATTTCAGAGTTTGCTCCTTCCATCATAGGAACTCCGTCTTGAAGAAGTAAAACTCTAGAACCCGCACCATAAGTCCAACCACTTCCTCCACGGATATTTATTTGATCTCCGATGGTATGTACACTGGGTAATTGATCAATAGAACGGAGGATATTTTCTGGTGATTTTGTTTCCAATACTTTTGGAGCAATTACATCCATTGAAACAGTAGACTCTTCGTATATATGGCTATATCTACTATCTGAAACTACCATTGTTTGAAGTACATTTGAAGCTTCTTTCATCTTGAAAACAAAAGATTTTGAGGTGTTTTTCAAACGAATCGTTGTATCGATAGTTTCCATACCTACAAAAGAAATTTCTATATGTTTATCCCCTGGAGAAGTGTTATGAGAGAAATACCCTTCTGAATTACTAACGGCAACTTCATCGTTAATGCTAATGTGAGCATTAGGGATCGGTTCATTATTAGACGCTTCTACTACACGTCCCTTCATGGTTATTTGTGCATGAGCTATGAAAATACAACTTGAAAGCATGCTCAAAAGAAGTATCAAACTTATTTTTTTACGCAACATAATGATTGAGTATTGGAAATTTTGTACAAAATAAGGTATTTTTGAATCATTAAGAACATTCTATTGGATAAAGATCTCATATATCAAGTTGGAATAACGATGATACCCACTATTGGGTGCGTTACTGCTAAACAGCTCATAGCGTACTGTGGTGGTGCAGAAGCCGTGTTTCATGAAAAAGCAAATGTTTTAGAAAAAATTCCAAATATTGGAAGAAAAACAGCCAAAGAAATTGTGAGTCAAAATGTGCTTTCTGCGGCTGAATTCGAATTGCGTTTTATGGAAGAAAATGGGATTCATCCTGTTTATTTTCAAAATGATCATTATCCTTTTAGACTCAAACAATGTTCTGACGCTCCTGTTCTACTTTATCAAAAAGGAAATTGTAATCTCAACACAAAAAAGGTGGTAAGTATTGTGGGTACTAGAGCCAGTACAGATTATGGGGAATCTTGGTGCGAAGAATTTGTAAAAAACCTTGCTCATCATGATGTGTTATTGGTCAGTGGATTGGCTTATGGAATAGATGTCTGTGCTCACCATTCTGCCATAGACCATGGTATTCCCACAGTGGGAGTTTTGGGTCATGGACTCGATACTATGTATCCTGCAAAACACCGAAAAATCGCTCAAGAAATGATAGAGAATGGAGCTATTTTATCAGAATTTGTTTCGGGTACAAAGCCAAGTAGAGAAAATTTTCCGAGAAGAAATAGGCTCGTTGCAGGTATGTGTGATGCTTTAGTAGTTGTAGAGGCCAAAAAATCTGGAGGGGCATTAATTACGGCAAAACTTGCCAATGATTATAACAGAGATGTTTTTGCTTTGCCCGGAAACCTGCATCAAAATTCTTCTGCAGGATGCAACAAACTCATAAAAAGCAATCAGGCAAACCTTATAGAATCTATTGAGGATCTTGAGTATATCATGAATTGGGAAAAAGACGACACGGGAAAACAAAACAGTGGACAACAAATGGAGTTGTTTATTAACCTTAATACCGATGAGGAAAATGTACTCAATGGAATGAGTCATCAACCAGAATCAATAGATTTGATTTCTTTGAGACTTAAAATGCCTATTTCAAAAGTAATTCAAATATTACTCACGTTGGAGCTTAAAGGTTTGATCAAAAACCTACCAGGAAATTTGTATAAAAGAATCTAATACTACTTACGGTGTTCATTTGCCAATAGGTTTTCATGGCTTACACGAGTGTGTAAATTACATCATAAATGGTATAAGAATATATTTTATCAATATTTTAAAAACAAGAAAAGACCATCTTGAATAATAAGACAGTCTCAAATATTTTAAAAGTTCCGAGAAATTTATTCTACGGCTAACTCTTCGTCTTCTTCACCTTCATTTTTCTTATCAATGAAGTAAGCTCCAATCCACATTGGAACAATTCCGATAAGAAACATCAACATCCAAAAAGCCATTAAGGCAACAAGTACAAATGCTAAAACTCCGATAAACATAGTCTGATTTTTTTATTATCGACAAAGTTAATCTTATTTTTGAAAAAAAAATCATCTAAATATAGATTTTATACCGATTGCTTGCTAAAATTACTCACTTATACCTCTGCGTTCATAATTGATTTTTAGCAATGTATCTGTATAATACCTGTAAAATAAATTTACACCGTAAATAGTATGTGGAATCCTTCTGAATTAATTCTTCCTTTTCCCAAAGTGAATTTTGAATGGAAAATTGAACCCAAAGACTCTATTACCCTTCTAGGCTCTTGCTTTTCTGATCATATTGGACAGAAACTGATCGACCATAGATTTGATACTTGGTCAAATGAAATCGGGATTTTATTCAATCCTGTTTCTGTTTTTAAAACAGTCTTAGACGCATTTCATCAAATACCCACCGATGATACTTTGTTTACTACGCTTTATGACTTCTGGTTTCACCATCAGTGGCATTCAAAAGTCGTTGGAGAATCTAAAGAAGAGCTTGTTGTTAAAATAAAAAAACACCAAGAAGCTCTTCAAAAACGATTACTAAAAACCAATTATTTAATTATTACATTAGGAACTTCCATTGTAAGAACACTTGATCAAAAGATTTGTGCAAACTGCCACAAACAACCCAATGGACAATTTGATAAAAGGTTTTTGAAGTCTGATGAAGTTCATGCATACTTCTTTGAATTCTATCAAACTCTAAAAAGAGTAAATCCCAAAATAAAACTCATTTTTACTGTAAGTCCAATAAGACACACAAAAGAAGGATTAATAGAAAACAATAGAAGCAAGGCACAATTAATTAATTGGGTGCAAGACTGGGTATCTACTTTTGATGATATTTTCTATTTTCCGTCTTATGAAATAATGATGGATTGTTTACGAGATTATCGTTTCTACAAAAAAGATAAAATCCATCCAACAGAGGAAGCTGTAGAGATTATTTGGGAATACTTTAAAGAGAAAAGCTTTGGAACTAAAAGTAAAGATTTGTCCAAAATAAGTCATAAATACCTACAGATGAAAGCCCACAAAACAAGGAATTCACAAACTGAGGAGCATCAAAAATTCTTGTCCAAAATGGAACAACTGGAGCAGCAGATAAAAAATCTTAGAAAATAGTACACGCTCTTGTCTTAAAACGGATAGGCATAAAAAAAGACCTTCCTTTATATATTAAAAGAAGGTCTTTAATAATCTACAAAAAGAGCTAACGAGGAGATTTGAACTCCCGACCTCTTCCTTACCAAGGAAGTGCTCTACCCCTGAGCTACGTCAGCAAAAAAGTCTTTTGACTAAAAAAAGCATCTTAAATTTAAGATGCTTTTTAATCCGAGCGGGAAACGGGACTCGAACCCGCAACCCTCAGCTTGGAAGGCTGACGCTCTACCAATTGAGCTATTCCCGCGTCATTTTTGCATGGCAAATATAGAGTATTTTATTTATACCAAACAAGCTTTTTTGAAATAAATTTTAATATTTTTTTATCATCACTAATAGTCAGTTATTTACATTTTTTTTATTACATTTACACAATGTTATTTACATACTCAAGTATTATATTTGAATTTATAACCTTTATCATTCTAATAAATAAAACAATTACGAATAGCGTACTTGTTTCATTTCCTGAGGGTTTGGGTTTGTTAAAAAAAAATTAACAAGTAAGGCGGTAGAAATTGTCTTCCATATTCAAAAATAACATAACCTAGGATAAAGGTAATAAAAGAGGTAGAACTCAGTAAAATTGTGACTTTAGAGGGTGTTATTTAAAATTCAATTATCTACATTTGCCGAACAAAATCATGTAAAAATGAAAAGCAAACTAACGAAAAGTCTATTCGGACTATTCTTGCTATCTATATTTCAGACAAATGCCCAGAGTTTCTCTGTTGTGGATACTTTTTATCTTGGGCAAACATCTTTATTAGATACCGCCAAAATTTTATCAAAACATCAAAACCAGAACAATCTCGTTCAATCTGTGGCAATCACAGAGGTTCTTGCTCTAAACTGTGCCTCAGTTGGTACAAATGAGCTTGATATTGATGTATTTTTAAGCAATGACACAGTTCAAACTACTTTTTCTTTAGTAGTCCTTGACACTATTGCTCCTCAAATTAGCTTACAGAGCAATGTTACACTAAACCTTAACCAGAACGGAAATAGAATTCTGGCATGGGCAAATATCAATAATGGTTCGTCTGACAACTGTGATTATACAGTTTCTTTGAATCCTAGTATTGTGAATTGTTCAGATATCGGAACTAAAACACTTTTGGTGACACTAACGGACGCCTCTGGAAATAGTACAATAGATTCTACTCAAATAACTGTTGTTGATAATATTAATCCAAATATTGTAGTTGGACAAAATACATTCTATCTCGATAATAGTGGTCAAGTTGGCATTGACCCAGCGGATCTCAATGGAGGAAGTAGTGACAACTGTGATAATAATTTTACTTATACCTTATCTCAAACGAATTTTGGTGTTTCAGACATAGGACCTAATATCGTAAATTTTGGAATCACCAATAGTAAAGGAGAATCTGCCAATTTAAACACCACAATTTTCATTAGAGATACGACACCTCCAACGATTGTTAGCTCTATAAAAACAGCCACCTTGGATGCTTCTGGAAATGTAAATATTGTTCCTGATTTATTTGACGATGCCTGCTCTGACAATAGTTTGATATACACCCTTAGTTTATCAAAAACGAGTTTTAATTGTACTAATCTTGATACAAATATCTTGATTCTCACTGCTACGGATAACTACAACAATAGCCGTAGCGAAGAAGTAAAATTAGTAATAAAAGACATTGTAAACCCAGTGGTCCATGCTAAAAATATCATTCTAAATCTAGGAGTAAATGGTACAGCAGCGTTAACACCAAACTTAATTGATAATGGGAGTACTGATAACTGTAACCTCACATTAAACATCTCTGATACCTTATTTGATTGTACGGATATTGGAACACAAAATGTGTATTTAACAGGTACTGATGCCAGTGGAAATTCGGCTTCGGCACTATCTCAAGTAACAGTGGTTGATAATAATTACCCTACTATTTCTTCTCAAAACATTACGGCCTATTTGGATCAAACAGGAAATGTTTTAGTTGATCCTATTTTAGCTGATAATGGCTCTAGTGATGCTTGCTCAGGTACTTTGACATTTGCCTTATCCGATTCTTCATTCAATTGTGCAAACCAAGGAATCAACTCGGTAATTTTTAAAATTAAAGACAATGATGGCAATATCGTTACTGCACCGATAGAAATTACTGTTTTGGATACCATAAAACCTATTGTTACTTTACAAAATACCTCATTATTCCTTGATACCAATGGGATATTGATTCTCAAAAAAGAAATGATCGATAATGGATCGTCTGATAACTGTTCCGATCATTTGGATTTTTCTTTCTCAGATTCGGTATTCAATATAAATGATTTGGGTAACCAATATATAGATATTACCATTTCGGATAACAGCAACAATACTGTGATTATTAACAATCATCAAATAACAATTGCCGATACTACTGCACCACTCATTCATAGTGGTATAGATGATCTACTAGACTACTCTCTACCCAATAGCTGTGGGAGAAATATTCTTTTTCCGAGTCCAGTAGTTTCTGATAACTCTGGATCTACAACGATTAGCTATAGCCAAGGTAGCGGAACCTTTTTTCCAGTGGGAGAAACGATGGTGATTTACACAATTGCTGATGCACAATTAAACTCGGTGGTCGATTCTTTTAAAGTAGTAGTGGTAGATACTATTGCTCCTGTTTTAGTTCAAGGAATTGTAAACTATACTCAGGATACAAATAATGTGGTTACTTGGGATAATACTCAGATTCAAATAACTGATAATTGTACCCCCGATGTGAACTATACCTTATCTCATAACTCGGGAGATACTTTTCCTGTTGGATCTAGCTTTGTGTCTATTGAGGCAACAGATACCAATGGAAACACCGTGACCTTTGTTTCGGAAATTATCGTGAAAGACCTTGTGGTACCTCAATTCACTTTTACACCAGCAGATTCTTTAAGTTTCTTTTTGTCTCAAAATGATTGTGAAACAATTGTTAGCTATGACTCTGTTGTAGTTGTAGACAATAGTCCTGTTTCTATTTCCTATTCCATTCCTTCTGGAACACATTTAGGAGTAGGAAATCATCCTGTTTTAGTAACCGCAGAAGATACTTTTAATAATAAAGCTTACTATTCTTTCACAATATCTGTGGTGGACAGTATTAAACCTACATTTACACATGTACCAAGTAATTTAGTATTTGGAGAATGTGATACCGTTATTAATTATCCTGTGCCAGAAGCGACAGATAATTGCCAAATCAAAGTAATAACTCAAATAGCCGGACAGCCTAGTGGATCTAGTTTTGCTCCTGGTATTCATACTTTGGTTTATAAAGCAATAGATGTCAATGACAATGAGTCTATTGTTAGCTTTGAAATTGAAATTGTGGAAACCACTCCTCCCAATATCGATAATATATTGATTCCTTGTGGGGATGAATCTTTAATTTCATTAACCAATAATCACCTCAATACCAGCTTTAAAGGAAATGGAATAGCAAACGGAAGCTTTGACCCTTCTTTATCCGGAATAGGTAATCATTTAATCCATTGGGTATATGAAAACAATTTTGGCTGCACCGAAAAAGACTCCTTTTGGATAGAAGTAAGACCTGAACCTGAACAGCCAAAAATAGAACAAGTTGATGCTTACAAACTTCAGGTACATAATGCTTATGACAAATACCAGTGGTATAGAAATGCCGTTAAAATAAATGGAGCCACAGGTGTTCAACTCGAAATATTTGATGGAGGAAATTATGAAGTAATTGTAAGCAATGAAGCGGGTTGCTCAAAACTCTCAGACATCTATAATATTGGAGGTGGAAAACATCCATCATTAGATATTCCAGAACTCAAGAAAGAACAATTTGTAGTTCATCAAAACAGGGATTTAGAATTCATCGAATTATTTTCATTTAACCCGATGAATCAAATGAAAATTCATATTTATGATGTACTTGGTAAACTTATGATGCCTTTTGAGGTACTCTCTAGTGATCATTATCAAATGAAAATGTCAACTAGCAATGTGAAACCAGGGCTTTATTATATGATTATTGAAACAGAAACACAAAAGAAATCATTAAAAATTATTATTCAATAAGTTTTAAACTATGATACAAAAATATTTTAGTCTTTTATTTGCTCTATTGACCTCTTCTTTTGTCTTGGCACAAAATCCTCACTCAAATGAGAACACGTTTCAAGTAAAAGAACGTTATAATTGGCTTACCGTAGGGCTAGAGGTAGCGCACTTTGCCGATCTTCCAAAAGGGCTTATTGGAAACGATAGAGACCCGCTAGATTTAGCTTTCAGTTTTTCGCACGAGAAATCTAGATTTGATATAGGAACAGGAGTTTATGTTGAAGCGCAGTTGAGCCCAATAATCGGTGTTCAAGGTTCTTTCCACTTAGGAAGTTCATCAGGAGTAAATGACCGTGCTTATTATGAAAGCTCAATCAAGAGATATCATGCAGGAGCTGTTTTTAGTTTTACAAATATGACTACAAAAAAAGCCGATCCTTATGTGAATATATTCGCTACAGCAGGAATTGGAATCATCAGCTATGATGCACAGCAGTTTTTCTTCTCAGGTGCAAAGAATATGGCGAGAAAAGCCGTAGCCTCACAAATAGACTTAGGAGTAGGTGCTCGATATCATTTTTCTGAAAAAATTAGAATTGAATTTTCATCAACTTATAATGTCGTATGGGATAACGGTTTTGATGGCGACAAGTTTAATTATGCCGATGGACAAGATCAATACTTAAAAACAGCTTTAGGAATTGCCTATACTCTGGGCTCAAGTAAATATCTTTCTCTTCATAAAACACCTGTGCTCTCAAGAAAGTATATCACTCTAGATAATGATAAACTAAAAAATGAGCTTCAGGATTATGTGGATGAAAAAGTAAAAAAACTTGAAGATGATATCGATGGACTTCATAACAAAACAGATGCTTTAGCAGACCGCATGGACAACCTTGAAGACCAGTTTAATAAATTTGTAGAAAAATTTGAGAATGGTCAGGTAAAGTATTTTAGAAATGTATTTTTTGCCTTTGATAAATATTATATCACACGTTTGTATCAAAAAAATGTTTTTGAAGTAAGCCAAATCTTAAAAAAGAATCCAAAATACCATATAGATATCACAGGTGTTACAGATGTATATGGACCAGAATCTTACAATACAAAGCTTAGAGTAAAAAGAGCCCAAGCAGTAAAAGAATTACTCGTCAATAAATTTGGGATTCATGAAAATAGAATTACCCTAAACACCCAAAAAGAGAAAGTGCAAGGAAAACCCTATCAACACTTAAATAGACGATCATCTATGCTGGTGTATTTACCAAAAAAATAATTTGATTTCTTGGGTTTATATTAAGAAATCATTCTTTATATGTGTATGTGTGAAAAGCGTTCTAATTTTGGTTAGAACGCTTTTTTAATGAGTTTTAGTCAAGGGTTATCAAGGCACATACAATGAATTTCATCAACAAACGATACAAATCAGATTATACAGAACGGTTTTCGATACAATTTTTGAATTTCTATTTACTTGCCTTCAAATAATCTGCGTATTCCTTATTGTCTTTCAAAACACGAATTGCCGCTTGAACCATATTATCTTCTTTCAGCAATAGCTGAGATCTTCCCGATGCAAAATACCATCGGTTACTAATATCATTTAATAAAAGTCTTTTAATTTTGATTTTCTCTTCCTTAAAAGTGTTTTTTTCATTCTTAATATTCCCCACCTTCAATGCCTCTAGGTGAGCGATATTCTCTTTTAGAATACCTTCTTTTTCCAGACTTTTTTCTATTTCTTTTATTTGCTCCCCTAACTGAGTGGTATAAGAAAACTCTTTTTGAGCTACATACTCTTGAAACTTTTCAAATAAAGCATCATCTACCTTAAAATCCTCAATTGATGGTTTGTTTTCCACTTTTTGAGAATATTCTGTAATAAAATCGAAAAGGAAATAATCATACACCAAACCACCTAAAGATTCTGGGAAACTATCTTTTTCTACAATCAAATCAGGATCTACACCTCCACCATCATAAACCGTTCTACCATTAGCTGTTTTAAATGCGGTTCTAAGGTGATCTGGGAGTTTTTTCCTACTGCCGTTTGCCGTCTTTTTACCATAATCAATGGCTTGAATACACCTTCCACTAGGCGTATAATATTTAGCAATAGTCACTTTGAGTTGAGAATTATACGGCATTTGGACAGTTTTCTGAACAAGCCCTTTCCCAAAACTTCGAGTTCCGAGTATGACTGCCCGATCATAATCCTGCAAAGTTCCTGATACAATTTCTGATGCCGATGCCGAGCTTTCGTCAATTAAGACAACAACTGGGATTTTTTCATCCCAAGGGTTTTTACTTGTTTTAAATTCTTGATAAGCACTCTTGTCTTTTCCTCTGGTGCTCACCACAATTTTATTATTAGGTAGAAAAAGATTACAAATTCTCACAGCCTCTATCAATAAACCTCCTGGATTTCCTCTAAGGTCTATAATGACACCTTGCATAGTTTTTTCTGCTTTGAGCTCTTCCAAAGCACTTTGAAAATGAGCCCCGCAAGCACGATCAAATTTTGTTAAATCAACATAAGCGATCGATTCACCTACCCAGCCGTAGTAAGGAATACTTTTAAGTACAATTTCCCGTCTTTTAAGTCCAATTTTTTGTGTCTTTGAATGACCAAAACGTTGGTAACTTACCTCAATCTCTGAACCCGCTTGTCCTTTGAGCTTTTCATCAATCTCCTCGGGTGTTTTATTGTTTAGTTTTTCTCCATCTAAAGCCAAAATTTGATCTCCGATCTTGAGTCCCTGTTCATGTGCAGGAGAATTTTCTATAATATTCCCTATATAAATGTTTTTTTCCCTTTCAAAAACTTGCATTCCCACACCTGCAAAACTTCCCGTGGATTGTATTCTAAATTCCTCTACCTTTGTTTCTGGAATATACACCGTATAAGGATCTAGGTCTTTCATCATGGCATCCATTCCTGTTTGCATCATTTCTCCAGGCGAAAGTTCATCTACATAAGATTTTTGTAGTTCTTGATAAACTTTGGTAAAGATTTCAAGGTTTTTTACAATCTCAAAATAAGGATCTTGAAATGCCATCATGATTAATGATAATGCAGGCAAAAGCAAGAATATTTTCCATTTTTTTTTCATCATTGTTGAATTTCTTCTAATATTTTTTCAAATGATTTTTCCAAGGCGTCTTTTTTCGGAAGTTTTCTTCCTGTGTAGAGCAAGGCAATATGCATGTTCTGTTCCAAAATTTCTTGCCCTCTCAATCTAAATACTTCTCTAAGTAATCTTTTTATACGATTTCTATCCACTGCGTGCTTATGATTTCTTTTGGGTGCAATGACCATCACTTGCCCCTTTTCTTGTTCCCTTAGTACAAAAACCTTTATAGGAAAAGAAAAAAAACGTTCCCCTTCCTCAAAAAGTTTTTCTATATCTTTTTTTGAACAAAGTCGCTGTTTTTTACCCAGTTTATAAGAAGTATCTATCATGGTTTGCAAAATACGAAAAAATTGTTCTTCTATATATTTCTTCTTTTTGAAACAGGCAAAGCTCACCATAAATTGTATGGCAAAAATCCTTTCAAAAAACGATCTTTTACAAAAAATGAGAATTTATATTGTGTATAATGTTTACTGATACCATTTACGTTGTTAATTCACTCACTGAATAAGCCCTCCCTACTTTTCGGAAGGGTTAGGAGGTGTTCTACAAAGAAATACTCCAAAAAAGCAACCGAATCTATGGGGAAATTAGCACTGTAAACGGTATGGCTCACCGATATTATTCAAAACTTTTTCTAATATTAAAAAACCTTTAGATAACTTAAACTTCTTGAATTCCTTGGTTGTAGCGGTAATATTTTTTTATATTCGCAAGAGACAAAATTTTTTAAGATGCAAGAATTTTACAAAAAATGGAATAACCTGTTAGGATGGATCGTATTCGCCATTGCTACAGTAGTTTATGTATCCACAATTGAGCCTTCTGCAAGTCTATGGGACTGCGGAGAGTATATTGCTACGGCTTACAAAATAGAAATTGGTCACCCACCAGGTGCTCCTTTATTTCTTTTAATTGCCAATTTCTTTTCAAATTTTGCTGGAGGCGATGTAACTCAAGTGGCATATTATGTAAATATGATGTCAGCTTTAAGTAGTTCTTTTACCATCTTATTTCTATTTTGGACAATCACCCATTTTGCAAGAAGAATTGCAGAAATCCGTTCGGGAGAAAAAGCTTTAGATAAAAACCAAATCATTATGATTCTTGCCAGTGGAGCCGTAGGTTCTTTGGCTTATACATTTTCAGATTCATTTTGGTTCTCTGCAACAGAAGGTGAGGTATATGCCTTATCATCGTTCTTTTCGGCAGTAGTTTTCTGGGCAATATTAAAATGGGAACAAAACTTCGGGAAACCAAGAAATAATAAATGGATTATCCTCATTGCGTTTATGGTAGGACTTTCTATGGGAGTTCACATGCTAAACCTTTTGGCTGTTCCAGCTATTGTATTTGTCTACTACTTTAAAACTGCAAAAAAAATCACTTTCCTCAATTTTGTTTTGATGGGAATACTTTCTGTAGCTATCTTAGGATTCCTTTTTGGGGTATTTATTCCTCAAGTAGTAAATATCTCGGGTAAAATAGAGCTATTTATGGTAAACGGACTTGGAGCACCATTTAATACAGGAACCATTTTATTCTTCATTTTATTAATCGGATTTATTGTGTGGATAGTGCGTTTTTCTGCCAAGAAAAGCCTTTTTGCTCATACAATTGCATTAAGTTTTGCCTTTATGCTTATTGGTTTTTCTCTTTTCGGAATCTTAGTAATCCGCTCGAATGCCAATACCCCAATTGACCAAAACAATCCTGAAGATGCCGTTGGGCTTTACTCATATCTACAAAGGGAACAATATGGTTCTACTCCTATTCTTACAGGACATCAATACAATTCCAAAGTTGTAGGACTTGAGGATGGAAATCCTGTATATATCCGTGATGACGAAAAAGGAGCGTATGTAGTTAAAGATGATCGTAAAAATACCATTAAAAAATACCGATCAAAAGATATTGTATTCTTCCCAAGAATGCATAGCTCAAACTCCGATGCTCATATTCAAAACTATATGAAGTGGTCGGGCTCTAAAAGAGATAAAATACCTACTTCTGGAGAAAATATGACTTATTTCTGGAATTATCAATTTGTACACATGTACTGGCGTTATTTTATGTGGAATTTCGTTGGTCGTCAAAATGATATTCAAGGACATGGAGGTACTGAAAATGGAAACTGGATTTCAGGAATCGATTTTATTGATGAAATGCGTCTTGGATCTCAAGATAATATCGCAGAACACCAAGCCAATAATAAAGGAAGAAATGTTTATTTCTTCTTACCTCTTATCTTAGGATTAATTGGGCTTTTCTATCAACTCAAACATGATGATAAAAATACTTGGGTAATTTTCCTCCTTTTCCTATTTACAGGACTCGCCATCATGGTATATGTAAACCAACACGCCCCACAGCCAAGAGAACGAGATTATGCCTATGTAGGTTCTTTCTATGCCTTTGCTATGTGGATCGGTTTAGGAGTTTATGGTCTCTGGGATATGCTAAAAGATAAAGTAAAAACGCCTGCATTAGGACATGTAATTACCGTACTTTCTTTAGTAGCTGTTCCAGGAATTATGGCTGCTGAAAACTGGGATGATCATGATCGTTCTGGAAGATTAACCGCCGTAGCATCAGGTAAAAACTATCTAGATTCTTGTGGTCCCAATGCCATTTTATTTACCATGGGAGATAACGATACCTTCCCACTCTGGTACTTGCAAGAAGTGGAAGGATACAGAACGGATGTAAGAGTAGTGAACTTGAGTCTTTTCAATACAGACTGGTATATCAATCAGCTAAAAAGAGAAGCTTATGAAGGGAAACCTATTCCGGGAAAAATGACTTTTGAGCATTTTAAACAAGGTACACGAGACTTTGCCATCTATAGAGATATTCTAAAAAACAAAAGAATTCCGATCTCTGCTTTAAATGACTTTATCATTTCTGATGATGAGCAAAGTAAAGTGCCATTAAGAAGTGGTGCAAAAGTAGATTTCTTCCCTACTCAAAAAGTGAGTATTCCTGTAAACAAAGAAAATGTTAAATCTACAGGTTTAGTTCCTGCAAAAGATTATAACAAAATGGTGGATCAATTGGATATTGATATAAACATAACCCAATTGCAGAAAAAAGATATCGCTATCATTGATATGCTTTCAAACTTCAACTGGGAACGTCCTATTCATTTTGCCATTACAATTAGTAATAGCTCAAGAGACTTTATGTTCCTTGACAAATATTTCGAACTTGCAGGAATGACCTATAAGCTTACGCCAATTGTACACAACAAAGTAGGTGGGCAAATGGGAAGAATAGATACAGATGCCTTAGAAAAAACCTTATTGACAGACTCAGGTGAAAATCCATCTTTCCACTGGGGAGATTGTGACAAAGAAGATATCTATCTAGATGTTTTTAATAGAAATATGTTTATGAACTATAGAAACATCTACTCAAGGCTTGCTATGGAGCTTATCCGTGAAGGAAAGAAAGACCGTGCCAAGGTAGTACTAGATAAAATTGCAGAAAAGACATTTAATGCAAATCTGCCTCATAATTATTTCTCTATTGGAATCATCCAAGGATATTACCTAATTGGAGACAAAGAAAATGCTCGTAAACACGGAATGGATGTTTATAACACCTTCCGCCAGCAATTGGAACACATTAACAGTATTCCAAGAACAAATCCTAAACGTAAATTCAATGATCTTGAATTAGGACGAGCCAGACAGTTTAGTCAATATATGGAAGGAATGTTTAGACAATATGATCCTGAGTTTTTAGCACAAAACTAGGAACACATCCTTTTTGATACCCATAAAATTTAGAGACCTTTGCAAAATAGAAATCTGCACAAGGTCTCTATTCTTTTAAAACACATTCTATGAACTTATTATCAGTAGAAAATATTAGTAAATCTTTTGGAGAAAGAGTCTTATTTGAAAATCTCAGCTTCGGGATAGCACAAAGCGAGAAAGTTGCCTTTGTTGCCCGAAATGGAACAGGAAAAACGACCCTGCTCAATTTACTGATGGGAAAGGATAGTCCAAACACTGGAAATATTGTTTTTAGAAAAGAAATACGTGTTGGGTTCTTAGAACAAAACAGTCAATTTCCTAATGAGAAAACCCCCATGGAGATTCTTTTGGATATTGATCTTCCTCAATTCAAAACTTTAAAAACCTATCACCACTCCTTAAAACATCCCGAAGATGAAAAACTTTCTCAACAGGCACTTGACCTCATGCAAGAGCATCAAGCATGGGATCTTGAAGCAAAAATGGAAGAAATGCTTTTTTATTTAGGATTAAAAGAAGTAGCACACAAACCTGTAAAAAATCTTTCAGGTGGACAAATAAAGAGAATGGCTCTTGCCGAGGTTTTACTCAACGAACCAGACTTATTGATCCTTGATGAACCTACAAACCACCTAGATTTAGATATGATAGAGTGGATGCAAAATTTTCTACTTAAACAAAGTTTTGCTATCCTCATGGTAACCCACGATCGCTACTTTCTAGACTCGGTTTGTAATGTAATTTTAGAACTAGAAGATCAAACCATTTATAGACATAAAGGAAACTATTCCTATTACTTAGAAAAAAAACAAGAACGCGAAGAAATAAATGCCGTTACACTAGGAAAAGCCAAGCAAGTTTTTAAAAAAGAACTCGAATGGATGCGCCGACAACCCAAAGCTAGAGGTACAAAATCTAAATCGAGGATAGAGTCTTTTAAAGAGGTTAAAAAAACGGTAAAAGGACAGAAAAAAGAACGTGACCTCCAAATGAATATTCAAATGGAGCGACTGGGGAGTAAAATCATCGAAGTTCACCACCTACGAAAGTCTTTTGAGGAAAAGTGCATTGTAGATGACTTTAGTTATACCTTCAAGAAACAAGATCGTATAGGAATTATAGGGAAAAATGGAGTAGGAAAAACCACTTTCCTCAATCTTTTGATGAAGTTAGAACAGCTGGATGGCGGGAAAATTGTGCATGGGGAAACCTTAAAAATAGGATATTACACCCAAAAAGGACTCCAGTTTGACCCCAATAAAAGAGTCATTGAAGTCATTAAAGATATTGCCGATGTCATTCCACTAGCCAAAGGAAGAAAACTTACCGCAGCTCAACTCTTGGAACGCTTTCTTTTTCCAAGAAAAATGCAGTACGACCGTGTAGAAAAACTGAGTGGAGGAGAAAGAAAAAGATTGTATTTACTCACCATTTTAATGACCAACCCGAATTTCTTAATCCTTGATGAACCCACCAACGACCTAGATATCTTAACGCTCAATGTTTTAGAAGAATTTTTGGAGGAGTTCCCTGGATGTTTACTAATTATTTCCCATGATCGATATTTTATGGATCGATTAGTTGATCATCTATTTGTCTTCCAAGGAGTAGGAAAAATAAAAGATTTCCCAGGTAATTACACCGATTACCGAGTTTTTGAAGAAGAAGAAAAGAAAAAAGCAAAAGCTGAAAAAGTTCCAACAGAAAAAAAAGAGCACAAAAAACAAACTAATCGTACCAAAAAACTAAGCTACAAGGAGCAACAAGAACTTAAAGAAATAGAAAAAAATCTTCAGAAATTCCAAAAAGAAAAAGAACATATAGAAGCAGGACTCAGTAATCATGATTTTGCAAATGATGAACTGGTTGAAAAAAGCAAAAAACTACACGACCTCAACAATGAAATAGAAGAGCTAGAGTGGCGTTGGCTGGAGCTTCAGGAAGAGTAATAATATGTATGGTATTAATGCACTCACTGTTATAAGTCCCTTTTGAAGAGCTTGTCCCGTTTTTTCGGGAGAAGAAGGAAAATATTACACAAAGTAAACAGCTCCAACCTATGGATAAATTAACATCATAAATGGTATAAACTCTAATACATAAAAATGAAGTATCTTTATCCAAGAAAGAGCAAGGCTAACATGAGCTTTTTCTAATACCGAAATCTTCATGAAAAATCTTTTGGCACAGAACTTGCCTTTTAGATGATAACTAAAACATTAGCGTTATGAAAAAATTTGCATTTATATTCTTCTTGATTGGACTTATTAGTGTTCAAGCCCAAGATTTATCAGACCAAAATCCGAACTACGAACAAAGTAGAAACAAGTATATGGCTACCACTGAAAACTATACTCAGCACCAAGGTACAACTGTACAAGACACCTACAAAGCCATAGACGAATTAGAAGCAAAAAGAGAACGCAAAGAACTCAGAAAGAAAATGAGAGCCATGCGTCCTTATTGGAGGCATCAACGCAGAATGGAAAGAATTAAAAACAGACGTTTTTATAGAAATAGATATTATGATAGAGGGTTTTATAGACCTTACCCTTATAGACGCTATAACTATCATAACCATTGTAACTAAATAATTGCACAATTAGGCTAAAAACAAAACAATCACAAAACACTTAAAATAATATGAAACGAATTTTCACAGTTGTATTTGCAGGACTTATTGCAATGACTTCATTAGAATCTTGTAATAGAAAAGTAACACGTGTAGATGTAGAAGAAGAAATTGATCTAAGTGGAAGATGGAATGATACAGACTCTAGATTAGCAGCCGAGGAACTTACCTTTGAGGCGATAAACGCCAGCTGGATTGAAGATTTTAGAGACGAAAAAGGGAAAAAACCCGTAGTTATTGTAGGTCTTATTCGCAATAAATCACACGAGCATATTGAAGCAGAAACTTTTATCAAAGACATTGAAAAAGCCTTTGTAAAACATGGAAATGTAAGAATTGTTCAAGGTGGAAAAATGAGAGACGAATTACGTGCAGAACGTGCTGATCAACAAACAAATTCTTCGGCAAGTACCATGAAACGTTTTGGACTAGAAACTGGAGCAGATTATATGATGCAAGGTTCTATCAAGTCTATCGTAGATTCATACAAAAACAAAAAAGTAGTTTATTACCAAATAGATTTAGAATTAACTCATATTCAAACCAATGAAAAAGTTTGGTTTGGAGATAAGAAAATCAAGAAATTCGTGAAGCGATAATAGAATTTTCTTCAACAGAATTCTAATACCAAATAAATTCCAAAACAAGCGATCAAAAGTGATTTCTAATCCTTTTACACGCTCTTTCATTTGAATTTTATTTGATATAATACCTCAAAATTGATTTCTAACGGAAGTCTTGAAATTGAATTGGTATTCATAAAACAAGAGCTTTCTTTTATACGCCAAGGCATTTAAAGAAAGCTCTATTTATTTCTTACACATAGATAACAATGAGACGATTTCTACCCATATTCTTCATTCTAATTTCGGCTTTAGTTCTTAATTCTTGTGCGAGCTATTATGCAATGAGCTCAAAATACCAAACAGAACTAGAAAGTGGAAACTATGAGAAAGCCTATAAATTTGTAAAAAAGAATAGTTACCTAAAAAAGAAGCGCAACTATCCTTTACAACTACTAGAACAAGGAAAATTAGCTTTCCTAGTAGGGCAATATGAAGAAAGTAATCGTTATTTCAATAGTTTTGATTCACTAATAGAAGAAAACTCTGGAGATCTTGGAAACCAAATTATTGGAGCCTTTACTAACCCTGAAATGGAAAGGTATAAACCAGAAGATTATGAAAAAGTAGTCATTCATTATTATAAAGCACTCAACTATCTCAATCTTAAAAAACATGATGCGGCTTTAGTAGAAGTAAAAAGACTCAATCTTCGCCTTTATGAAATAAACGATAAATATCCTGCCGACAAAAAAAACCGCTATACCAGCGATGCCTTTGCCCTTAGTTTACAGGGAATGATTTATGAATCTATGAATGATATCAATAATGCATTTATTGCATACAGAAATGCAGTAGATCTATATCTCAAACACGCCATTGATTCTAATCCCGTTTATTTCAATACATCAATCCCTTATCAGCTTGTTGATGATTTGCTAAGAACGGCAAACCAAATGGGATTTTATAATGATGTAAGTCATTACAGAAAGATCCTCAAAGTACCACAAGATTATCAAAGCCAAACATACCCAAATGGAAGTTTAATCGTTTTTTGGGAAAAAGGGTTGATTCCTTATAAAACATCTGATGCCCTCACTTTTTTTACGGGAACATCTGGCGGAGGTTTTGTCAATATGAACAATGAAGAAACAGGATTAAATATCAGTGTGCCTATTACTAGTAATTTTAAAGACGGATCTCTGAGTATGGTATCTGTGGCTTTCGCCAAATTTATGAGTAGAGCCTCAGAATATAAAATGGCTAAAATTTCAAAAAAAGGATATGCTTACCCACTTGAGAAAACAGAAGACTTTGAGTTTATTGCTATCAAAAACTTAGAAGACCGACGTGCACGTGAAATAGGAAAAGCTGTTATCAGACTCACCACCAAAAAAATTACCGAAGCACTGGCTGAGTCAAAAGCAGAAGGTTTAGGTTCTGTTTTGAGCATCGTAAATGCATTAACAGAAAAAGCCGACACCCGAAACTGGCAGTCACTTCCAAGTCAGATTTATTATTCAAGAATTCCTTTAGATAAAGGGGAGAACAAACTTACTTTTACCCTCGAAACATTCTCTGGAGCCACAAAAACAGATACCCTAACAGTGAATAACAAAGGGGGAATTCATTTTGAAACCCTTTCTACTTATTGATATAAATTTTCCTTTTTTTAGCCTAAAAAAAGAACCTGTGAAGAAACAAATCCTCCTTTTCCCGTAACCGAAATCACCCAAAAGGAATAGGACGGAATCCGCCTTGCTCTTTCTGAGTTAATTCATCTAAATGACATAAGGTCGCAATTGAATTATTGATTACCTTTGCTGCATTACAGACTATCAGAAATATGAGCTGGAAAAAAGACCAAGTAAAAGCCAACCTATCCGCCGTAAGAGTATCGGGTAGCGATGTAGATATCGTATCAGAAAATGCACTTAGAAATATCGTTTGTTTTGGAGACGATGTGCATATCGATTTGGTAATAAGCAACCCAACCTTGCAAGCCAAAAAGAAAGTAGAAGCAGATATTTTAGCATCTTTGAAAAAAGAGCATCCGAATACGACCCTCAAAATAAAATTTATTGTAGAAAAACCGCCTGTTGAAAAGGTTCCACCTCTTAGAGGAGACAAAATTCCAGGAATTGATAATATTATCGCAATTGCCTCTGGAAAAGGAGGAGTTGGAAAATCTACTTTAAGTTCAAACTTAGCATGTTCATTAGCTAAACAAGGCTATAAAGTAGGATTAATAGATGCCGATATTTTTGGACCCTCTATTCCTATTATGTTTGATGTAGAACGAGAAAAGCCTCACGCTATTGATATAGACGGGAAAACCAAAATAGAACCCATAGAAAGTTATGGCGTAAAACTACTTTCTATCGGATTTTTCTCAGATGCCAATAAAGCCATTGTTTGGAGAGGGCCTATGGCTACCAAAGCCTTGAATCAAATGATTCATGAAGCCCATTGGGGAGAACTCGATTATTTATTAATTGATCTTCCTCCAGGAACTTCAGATATTCACCTTTCCTTAGTACAATCACTTCCTGTAGATGGAGCGGTAGTAGTAAGTACCCCACAAAAAATTGCTTTGGCTGATGCCAAAAAAGGAGTTTCTATGTTCCAAATGCCTAATATCAATGTTCCTATCCTAGGATTAGTAGAGAATATGGCATATTTTACCCCAGAAGAATTACCAGAAAATCGTTATTATATTTTCGGAATGAATGGTGTAAAACATCTTTCGGAAGATATTGGCGTTCCATTTTTAGGGGAAATTCCGATTATGCAATCTATCCGTGAAGCCTCAGATGCAGGACGACCTGCAGTATTGCAAAATGGAACAGAGATTTCAAAAGCCTATTTAAAATTTTCAGAAAAAGTTGTAGAACAAACTAAAAAGCGTAAAAGCGAACTAGAACCCACCAAAATCGTAGAAATTACGAATATGGACGGATGCTCTACCTAATTTAATAATAAAATCATAAGATGAAACAAGAGACGAGAGACAATGTACTAAAAGCACTAGAAGAAGTAAGACCCCATTTACAATCTGATGGAGGTGATATTTCGCTAGTAGATATCACCGAAGAAGGTGTTGTGATTGTAGAACTTCATGGCTCTTGCATAGGGTGTAGCGTGAATCAAGTAACGCTAAAAGTGGGGGTGGAAACCACCATAAAAAAATATGCTCCCGAAATTACCGCTGTGGAAGAAATTTCTTCCACAAAGAAAAAAAGACGCAAAAAAACAACGAAAAATGACGCATAAGTCAAGCCAAAAGGTAGATCAAGTAACCATACTATTTGCCGGAGATTCAGGTGATGGTATTCAGTTGACAGGAAGTCAATTTTCTGAGAATACCGCCCTATATGGTAACGACCTAAGTACTTTCCCTGATTTTCCTGCCGAAATTCGTGCTCCACAAGGTACGGTTTCAGGAGTGTCAGGTTTTCAAATACACTTCGGGTCAATAGAAATATTTAACTCTGGAGATATTGCAGATGTTTTAGTAGCTTTTAATGCCGCAGCACTCAAAAAGAATATCGACAGACTGAAAAAAAGAGGAATCTTGATTTGCAATACTGCTGGTTTTGACAAAAAGAACCTCCGATTATCAGAGTATGAAACCTCACCAATTACTGATGAACTTAGAGAAGCGTATCAAGTAATTGAAATAGATATTACCAAAATCACCCGTGAAGCTCTTGATGGATTTGATCTAAGCACAAAAGATAAAGACCGATCGAAAAATATGTTCGTTCTTGGGTTTATCTATTGGTTGTATAATAGAGACCTCAAAAATACGGTGAACTTTTTGGAAACAAAATTTGCCAAAAAACCGGTAATCGCAGAATCCAATATCAAAGTACTTAAAGCAGGATATTACTATGGAGATACCGTTGAGGCTATTGCCAATACTTATGAGGTAAATCCTGCCAAAATGGCTTCGGGAGAATACCGAAATGTGATGGGAAACCAAGCTACTGCATTAGGTTTGATTGCCGCTTCTGTAAAATCTGGTCTCGATTTGTTCTACGGAGGTTACCCAATAACCCCAGCTTCCGACGTTTTGCATGAACTTTCTAAACACAAAAATTTTGGAATTAGAACTTTTCAGGCAGAAGATGAAATTGCAGGAATTTGTACCGCCATTGGAGCAGCATACGGAGGAGCATTGGCAACAACAGCCTCTTCGGGTCCTGGAATTGCCTTAAAAGGAGAAGCATTAGGACTCGTTCACATGCTCGAACTTCCTATGGTTATTGTGAATGTTCAAAGAGGTGGGCCCTCTACAGGATTGCCAACAAAAACAGAACAAGCCGACTTAAACCAAGCGGTTTATGGAAGAAATGGAGAAGCTCCCATTCCTATAATCGCCGCTCAATCTCCATCAGATTGTTTTGATGCCGCTTTCCAAGCTTGTAAAATAGCTATTGAGCACATGACTCCTGTTATGCTACTCACAGATGGATATATTGCTAATGGATCGGAACCTTGGATGTTTCCTCAAACAAAAGACTTAGAAGACATCAAACCTCCAATGGTTTCTGAAGACCAAAAAGGACAATATTTACCTTACGAAAGAGATGAAAACTTGGTAAGAAAATGGGCAATCCCAGGTATGGAAGGTTTTGAACACCGAGTAGGAGGACTAGAAAAAGATGCCCTTACAGGAGCCGTTTCTTATGATAGCTTCAATCATCAATCGATGATTAAAACTAGGAAAGAAAAAGTGGATAAAATAAAAGATTTTATTCCGCTTCAAACTTTTGAAACAGGTAGCGAAAAAGATGATATCCTTCTGGTCTCTTGGGGATCAACATTTGGATCTATCAAATCGGCATTAAAATCTGAAGAAGGACAAAAACTTTCTGTGGCACATATTCACCTTAGAAACCTGTTACCTTTCCCAAAAAACTTAGGAGAACTATTAAGCCATTTTGATAAAATCATTGTACCAGAACTTAATAATGGACAATTAATTCATCTTCTAAGAGCAGAATATCTAGTAGATGCCCAAGGGTTGAACAAAATAAAAGGAATTCCTTTTGAGGTTCAAGAAATCCTTTCGGCAATAAAAGAACATTTGAACTAGACCCCATGTTAGAAAAAGAAATCAAAAAATATAAAGCCAAAGATTTTGCATCGGATCAAGATGTAAAGTGGTGTCCAGGTTGTGGTGATTATGCCATTTTAAAACAAGTACAAGCGGCACTTCCAGAAATAGGAGTGGCGAAAGAAGATATTGTTTTTATTTCAGGAATTGGATGTTCCTCAAGGTTTCCTTACTATATGGACACTTTTGGAATGCATGGAATTCACGGTAGGGCTCCAGCTATTGCCTCGGGACTTAAAGCCAGCCGTCCAGAGTTATCCGTGTGGATGATTACTGGTGATGGAGATGCGCTCTCTATTGGAGGAAATCATTTAATTCATTTATTGAGAAGAAATTTAGATATGAATGTACTTCTTTTCAACAATGAAATCTATGGATTAACCAAAGGACAATACTCTCCTACTTCTGAAATAGGAAAAGTAACAAAATCTACTCCAAAAGGAAGTATCGATCATCCATTTAATCCTTTAGCTTTAGCTATGGGATCGGATTCTACTTTTATTGCCCGAGTGATGGATAGAGACCCAAAACACATGCGTGCTATTTTCTTGGAAGCAGAAAAACACAAAGGAACTTCTTTGGTAGAAATTTATCAAAACTGTATTATTTTTAATGATAAAGCATTTGAGCAGTTTACCGATAAAGGATCGAAAAAGGAAAAAACTATCTATCTAGAAGAAGGAAAACCCCTTGTTTTTGGAGCAGAAAATGAATTAGCAGTCGTTTTGGAGGGGCTTAAACCCGTGGTAAAACCATTAGCAGAATGTACTGATACAGAACTGTGGATGCATGATTCTTCAGATAAAATAAAAGGGTTTATCCTCACACAATTTTTTGCAGATAACCCTGAGTTACCACGTCCTTTCGGGATTTTATACAAAGAAGATCGTTTCCGATATGAAGATGCAATGGAAGCTCAACTCTCTGATGATGGAGATCTAGATGCCATTCTTCGAGGAAAAAATACTTGGTCAATGTAGTTATCAGATAAAAAACAAATTATATATTTGACTTAACTAAAATTTTTGAAAAAATAGAAGATGATTGTTTTTAATAAACCATACTTAACAGGTAAAGAAACTCAATATATTCAAGAAGCTGTACAAACGGGTAAAATCTCTGGAAACGGAGATTTTACCAAGCGTTGTCAAAAATATTTTGAAGATAAATATGGTTTTGGAAAGTGTTTACTCACCACTTCTTGTACCGATGCTCTAGAAATGTCGGCTATTCTTTTGGATATCCAACCGGGTGACGAGGTTATTGTTCCAAGTTATACTTTTGTTTCTTCTGCCTTGGCTTTTGTTAGAGAAGGTGCGGTAATCAGATTTGCTGATTCCAATGAAAATCACCCAAATATTGCTGTTTCAGAAATAGAAAAACTCATTACGCCCAAAACCAAAGCCATTGTAGTGGTTCATTATGCAGGATTTGCCTGTGATATGGATGAAATTATGGCACTTTCTGAGAAACACAATATTCCTGTAGTAGAAGATGCTGCCCAAGCAATTGACAATTATTTCATTGATAAAAATGGGAATAAAAGAGCTTTGGGTTCCATCGGTCATTTATCAACTTTTAGTTTTCACGAAACCAAAAATATCATTTCTGGAGAAGGAGGACTTTTGGCTATCAATGATCCAAAGTACTTCAACAGAGCCGAGATTCTTTGGGAGAAAGGGACAAATAGAGCCGAATTTTTCCGTGGAGAGGTCAATAAATATGGATGGGTTGATACAGGTTCTTCTTTTTTACCAAGTGAAGTAATTGCAGCTTTTCTTTGGGCACAGTTAGAGAATATGGAAGATATCCAAACCAAAAGACTGCATATTTGGGATTATTACTATAAAAACTTAAAAGAACTAGCTGAAAAAGGTCATTTTGAGCTTCCTGTTTTAAATGGAAACTCTACAAACAATGCTCACATGTTCTATATCATCTGTAATTCTTTGGAAGAACGCTCTGCTCTTATTAAGTATATGAGAGCGCAAGATGTACAAGCGGTTTTCCACTACCTTAGCCTTCATAAAAGTGAATACTACGAAGATAAATTCCAAGAGGATAGAACGATTCCAAATTCTGATAAATTTGAGAATCAACTATTAAGATTACCGTTATACTATGAGTTATCTGATACAGATTTAGAACAAGTTGTTGCTTCTATTAAAGGATTTTTTGAAAAATAATTTATCATTTTTTAAATACGATTCATTAAAAAAACCCTTTTAGAAAAATTCTAAAAGGGTTTTTTACTATTTAGCAGTCCAACGTTTTTGGAACACAACAACCGTTCTTTATTTATCAATATCAAACTCCACTACCCAAATCCCTCTAAGTTCATTCACACCGTAACCTACGGCTTCATCAAGAGGGTATTTTTTATTTAAAGCAAGTAGTGTTTCTTTCTTGATTTGGGTATCGGGTGTACCGTGACACTGAAGACACATTTTATTCGTAGTTATAGGCGCATATAAAGTCTTTTTAGCATCCGTAATTGTAATTTGTGGCTCTAATGTTTCACCTTGCTTTATTTTATCCTTAAAGAAGTTTATATAGTCCTGTTCTAAACTGTTTGCTCTTTGGTTTTTATTTCTAGGCTTATCAGAAACTCTTTTTATTTGGGCATTGAGCTCCAATTGCATACTATCTGTAATACTTTTTGCGTTTAGATGACAGAAGTCTAATGCGGCTAAAGTTCCATTTTTATTGATTTGTCCCATCAAATTCTTCCCTAATTGTCCTTTGGTAGTTCTCACGATCTTCATTCCTTTAGAAATCATATCTGCATGGGGATTTTTGTCTTTTTTCCCCATACTAGAAAGACCTTGATACCACTTTGGCTTAGGTAAATTTTCTCGATAAATATAGAAAGCTATTTGCTCAAGTTCTTTTTTTGAAAAACCTAATGGAGGCATCAGATTATATTTCTTAACCATTTCAGGCATTAGGCTATTTTCGGCTTTTGGTTTTTTTGCAAAAGAACTGAGGGCTTGGATAAAATTAGCCTCTTGAGGATATTTTTGTTTATACACATCTTTTATATAAGCCATTGGAGGAGCAATACTTCCATTTTTTGATGCCGTGGGAATATGGCAAGTATTACATTTCATTTTTAAGAGTTTCTCTCCTTCTGCAAGTTTTTGTTCTGGACTAAGTGGTTTGGTATTTTTTTGTCCTCCTCCACAAGAAATTAATCCGATACTGAGTAGAAAAAAACTGGTGTAAAATAATGATTTCATAGGTCTGTTTGTCTCTATTTTGTACCAAATAATACCATTTATGGTGTTAATTTACTCATAGGTATAATGCCGATACATTGCTAAAAGCCAGTTATGAACGCAGTGAAATAAGTGGGTGATTTTAGCAAGTAATCGGTATAAATTGTATTTGGTATCATTCACAAAGTTAAAATTCTACCTTAGAATAAAGAAAAAATGAGCAAACAAAGTATGTGACATTGATCAATCAAGAAGAGGTTTTAATGGTGCCACCTCATTCAATAAAAGGTAATTTTTGCACAAAAAAAACCTATTCTCTTTCCAGAAAATAGGTTTTTAAGTTTTTTTGGTACCGAAATACTTATTCAGCAGCTGGTGTTTCTTCTGTAGCTGGTGTGCTTGCAGGAGTTTCTGTGGCTGGTGCAGTATTTGCTGGTGCAGCAGGAGCAGCTGGTGCTTGCATTCCTGTTTCTTTTACCTCTTCAAGATATTCGTTTTTAAGCTCTGGTGTATCAACTGCTCTAGTCTGAACATTGATAAACTTGTGCGATGCTAATACTAAGACAACAAGAACTACAGCAAGTGTCCAAGTTGTTTTTTCGATAAAATTAGTGGTTTTTTGAACTCCCAAAATTTGGTTTCCACCACCAAATGTTGAAGATAATCCTCCTCCTTTTGGGTTTTGTACCATCACTGTGATTATCAATATAACACAAACCAATACCAATAAGGCTCCGATAAGACCAATCATATTATTTATTTTTTTTCAGTTTCTTGATTTCTTCTATCTGATTTGCAAAGAAACTACTTTTTTCGGGATTTTTCAAACTTAATATCTCATAAGCTTCTATTGCTTTGTTATAAAGTCCCTGATTTTTGTAAATTTTCGCCAAAGTTTCGGTAGTAAAGTGTCCGTGATCGGTAATACTTTGCTCTGCCAAGTTTTTTTGCTTGCCTTTGGGTTTTTCTTTGTTCGGTTTATTTCCTTTTCTGTTTTCAAGGAATTCTTCTATAGCAAATACTTTTTGTTTGTTTTCTGGCTTTTCTTCTTCAGAACTTTCTTTTAGGACTTTGTTTTTGTCCTTTATTGCCAGTTTTAACCAATAAGAAAACGAAAGTTCCTCTTGAACTGTTTCTGTAATCTTTTCTGGAAATTCCTCTGTTTTTTCAGTATTTTCAAGAGAAGAATGAGATGTTAAATATAGAGTTTCCTTGTTTTCAAGGTCTTTCTTTTCAGGTGTTTCATTCTCCAAAATCCAAACTGCATCTGGTATTTGAGTGAGTTGATGAAAAAGTTTTTTGGAGTCGGATGCAAAGGCTACTGTTTTTCGAAGTTCTCGCTCATATTTTTGTGCATCCTCTTGGTCTTGAAGGCTTTTTTGATAAAGCATTCTCCCCAGCTGAAAAAAAGGAAATTCTTGGGTTAAAGATTCCAAGTTTTGAATTTCATCAGCGGTGAATTCTTCTTTTTGAAGATAGTTTAATATGTCGAAATTTTCGAAATTCATTTACCAATTTGTCAAGGTTTCATTGATAATATTATCAAGTATTTCTGTAATAATTTGTTGTGACAATTCTTCTTCTACACTTTGAAAAGAAGTTTCTTTACTAAAGTCTCTATAAACGGCAGGAAATAATTTATCTACATTATTTTCTGGTTGCTTAATGTTGATAAATTTACAATGTACTTTGATTGAAAAACGGGTATTTTCTGCTGTATTGGCATTAGAAATCCCTATCGGTCTTAAGCTATATTCTTTTACGGTTATTTTATATTGTAAGTCGGGATCGAGTCTTTTTTCTACCAATTTTGTTTGGCTCAAAATACGATTAATGAGTCCTTGCTGGATATTAAAACCCAATGAAGGTCTTACCGTAAGGGCTTCATTGGCTATGGGAAGCACAAAAAAAGTCTTGATACTTGGGTCTATATTAATTCCGGTAAGGGAATATACTCCACAAGATTGGATTCCCATAAAAAACGGGATCAGAAGGGTTAGAAGCCATTTTCTCATAGGTCGTATTGTTTTATTTTTCTGTATAAAGTACGTTCAGAAATGTCCAATTCTTTCGCTGCTTCTCTTCTTTTTCCTTTATGCTTTTCTAGGGCTTTTTTTATCAAGCGTATTTCCATTTCTTGAATAGAGAGACTTTCTTCCTCGGCGTCCTGTATGGGTTCTTCAAAGTATTCTTTTTCTGCAGAAAAACTAGGTTCTTCTGTGGTATAACTAAAAGAATCAATGGTTGTTTCTTCGGTCCTTGGAGCTACCTCTTGTGCTTGAGCTATTTGTAAAAGTCCTGTATTACTCGTTGCCAAATGTGTTTCTTCATTCAGTTTCTGAATGGTTTGTGCATGATCATTTGCAAAATCCTGACTATAGCCTTTTTTGAGTAAATCTACGGTGAGATTTTTGAGCTCTGCCAAATCCTTTTTCATATCAAAAAGCACTTTATAAAGTATTTCTCTTTCAGAAAAAGAATCTTCTGGATTCTTAACAACTAACTCATTCTTTGAAGCCGAATAATTAGGAAGAAAAGACTGCAAAGTGGGTGCATCTATCATTCTATTTTCTTGCACAACAGAAAGTTGCTCCACCACATTTCTAAGCTGACGAATATTTCCTGGCCAATTGTATTGGTGTAAGACACTTAAAGCATCAGGCGTAAGCCTTACAGTGGGCATTCTGTATTTACTAGCAAAATCACTCGCAAATTTTCTAAAGAGTAAACCGATATCATTTCCTCTTTCTCTCAAAGGAGGAAGCGTGATTTGCATGGTATTTAAACGATAAAATAGATCTTCACGAAATTTTCCTTTTTGTACGGCTTCAAAAAGATTTACATGCGAAGCTGCAACAATTCTTACATCCGTTTTTTGTATTTTAGAGGATCCTACACGAATGAATTCCCCTGTTTCCAATACTCTTAGAAGCCTTACTTGGGTAGCCAAGGGAAGTTCTGCCACTTCGTCTAAAAAAATGGTTCCTCCATCGGCTTCTTCAAAATATCCTTTTCTGGCTCCGGTGGCTCCCGTAAATGCTCCTTTTTCGTGACCAAAAAGCTCAGAATCTATAGTTCCATCAGGGATGGCTCCACAGTTTACGGGTATAAAAGATTTATGTTTTCGTAAAGAAAGTTGATGGATGATTTTTGGAATAGCTTCCTTACCCGTTCCACTTTCTCCTGCAATGAGTGTTGTGATATCGGTGGGTGCTACTTGCATGGCTTTTCTGATGGCTCTGTTTAGACCTTCCGAAAAACCAATAATTCCAAATCTATTTTTAATATTTTGTTCGTCCATCTCTGTTCTATTCCTATTGTAATTCTTGCATTTTTGAAAACCCTACTGCTGTTCCTTTCAAAGTAGCACTGGTGCAATCTTCGATTTTTACGTTAATAAAATCTCCTTTTTTGTATTGTTCTTTTGGAAAAACAATTACGGTATTCTGTGAATTTCTTCCAAAAAGATGCTCTTCTGATCTTTTTGAAACACCTTCTACCAACACTTCCTGTACTTTTCCAATTCTTGCTTGATTATTTGCCAAAGAATGTTTTTGTTGCAGGTCAATAATCTCTGTCAACCTCTTTTTCTTTGTTTCTTTTGGAATATCGTCTTCCATTTTCTTTTCAGCCAAAGTATTAGGTCTTTCCGAATAGGCAAACATATATCCAAAATCAAATTTCACATACTCCATGAGCTTAAGCGTGTCTTGGTGTTCCTCTTCTGTCTCAGTACAAAATCCTGTGATAATATCATGAGAAAGGGCACAATCTGGTACTATTTTACGAATAGCATCAATTCTTTCACGGTATTCTGCATTGGTATATCCTCTATTCATTAGTTTCAGAATACGGTCGTTCCCAGACTGAAAAGGTAGATGAATAAATTTACAAATATTGTGATTGTTTGCCATAGCTTCTAGTACGTCATCTGTCATATCCTGCGGGTTAGAGGTGGTAAATCTAATACGCATATTAGGAGCTGTTTTGGCTGCTTTTTCGAGCAATTGTCCAAAATTTGTACTGGTAGCTTTTTCTATTTCAGAGAGTTTTTTGAAATGCTTTTTCGGACCTCCACCATACCAAAGGTAAGAATCGATATTTTGTCCTAAAAGAGTTACTTCTTTAAATCCTTTTTCAGAAAGCTCACTGATTTCTTTTAAGATAGACTCTGGATCTCTACTTCTTTCACGTCCACGAGTGAAGGGAACAACACAGAAAGAACACATATTATCGCATCCTCTCATGATGGATACAAAGGCAGAAACTCCGTTTGTACTGAGTCGTACAGGTGATATATCGGCATAGGTTTCTTCCATACTCAAAAGTACATTCACGGCTTTTTTTCCGTCATCAAGATCACCTAAAAGAGTAGGCAATGCTCGGTAAGCATCTGGACCCACAACGAGGTCAACGATTTTTTCTTCTTCTAAGAATTTATCTTTTAAACGCTCTGCCATACATCCAAGAACTCCTACTTTGAGTCCTGGATTGTTTTTTTTGAGTTTTTGAAAAGTACTGAGTCTTTTTCTTACTGTTTGCTCGGCTTTTTCACGGATAGAGCAGGTATTTACAAAAACCAAATCGGCTTCTTCAATATTTCGGGTAGTTACATAGCCTTCTTTGTTGAGAATGGAAGCCACAATTTCGGAATCCGAAAAGTTCATTTGGCATCCATAACTTTCGATATAGAGTTTTTTGTGTCCCTCTTGGTCTGAGACTACTGTAGCTTGTCCTTGTTGACTTTCGTCTAATTGGATATTTTCGTGGTTGTTATCTGTCATTTTCAAAGAAAATTAGGAAGCAAAGTTACTCACAATTATTGGAAAATTGTCAAAATGGCAGTTGTATTAGATTTTTATATTATATTTGAGTCTATTATGTAATTTATGAATTGTCTTATGACTTTACCTCGAACAATTAGATATTAAACCATTTCTCGTATATTAGATTTTTCTCTTTGCCTAATGCCAATAGTTCACCATCAAAAATCATTAAAAGAATGTTGAAAAATATTTACCGATTTATATCGCCAAAATTTCAAAATTTGTTTTCGGATTATCCTGTACAGTTCCAACCCCAGATACGGGCATGGGAAACCTGCTCATCAATCCTTGTATTCAATCATTAACCAAGATAGAGCACTTTATGCTAGTTGGTTAGAAAAAGCTGTAAATCATTCAAACAATCTTTTAAAAATAAATAAAGTAGCGTGTGAGAATAATCATCCTAATTGGGTAAATGGTTTTCTACCTGGTTTGGATATTATAATGCTATATACTCTTATCGCTGAATTGAATCCAAAAAAGTATATAGAAGTGGGTTCAGGAAATTCTACGAAAGTAGTTTACAAAGCTAAATCGGAGAATAATTTGGCTACACAAATTATTTCCATTGACCCCCAACCAAGAGCAGAGATAGATCATTTAGCTGATGAAGTCATTCGTAAACCTTTTGAAAATTTGGACTATGAAAGCATATTATCCTTAGAGGCTGGAGATGTTTTGTTTATTGATAATTCGCACAGAATATTGCCCAATTCAGATAGTATGGTATTCTTTTTAGAAATATTACCAAACTTAAAACCTGGGGTTATTGTTCATATTCATGATATTTATTTACCTTATGATTACCCACAATTTATGTGCGATCGTTTTTACAATGAACAATACGGACTTGCTATGTATCTAATGGCAAACTCAGATAAGTATCAAACCATTATGCCTAATTATTTTGTTTTTGAAGACCCTGAGCTTCATGGAATTTTAAAACCACTTTGGGAAAATCCAAAATTGAATGGAGTAGAGAAACATGGAGGATCCTATTGGTTGAAAATTGGAGAAAATTACTCATCAAAATAGTCTTCAAATTCGATATCCCAATCCTTAAAATCGTCAATATCTCGACGATCTTTCTTGGTAGGTCTTCCCAATCCTGAATCTCGAAATTCTCCTTTATGACGAATGACATATTGTTCCTTAAATTTGTCTTTTTCTTCTTGTGGAGTATGGTCTTCATAACAGGTTTGAGCCACGGGAAATCCTACTCTTTGATCAATTATTTTGAGAATTTTTAGTGTGTAATTTATTTTATTTTTTTCAAAGGTCACCATATCTCCCACAACAACATCTGAAGAAGGCTTGGTGCTTCTTTTATTAATTCTCACCTTTCCTCTTTCGCATGCTTTGGTGGCTTGTGTGCGGGATTTAAACATCCTAACACTCCATAACCATTTATCGAGTCTTACTTTTGTTTTCGCCATTCTGTTATCAATTTTGTACGGTGGATTCCAACCAAATTTATTAAATCCTTTTCTTTTGCTTGTATCACCGATTTTACCGAGCCAAAATGTTTGAGTAATTTTTCAATGGTTACTTTTCCCAAACCTTTTATTTCCTCAAGCTCACTTTTGAGAGCGTTATTAATCCGTCTTCCTCTATGATGAGTAATCCCAAAACGATGGGCTTCGTCACGCATTTTTTGAATTAATTTTAACGATTCCGACCTTTTATCCAGATACAAGGGGTAAGAATCTCCTGGGAAAAATATTTCTTCCAATCTTTTGGCAATTCCAATAATGGGTACTTTTCCTTTTAAACCTACATTTTCTAAGGCTTTTACTCCAGCACTCAACTGACCTTTTCCTCCATCAACCACAATGAGATGAGGAAGTGATTCTCCTTCTTTCAGCATCCTAGAATAACGCCTTGTGAGTACTTCGGTCATAGAAGCAAAATCATCGGGTCCTACCACCGTTTTGATTAAAAAATGGCGATAATCCTTTTTGCTTGGTCGTGCATTTTTAAACACCACACAGGCTGCAACTGGCTCGGCTCCTTGAAAATTTGAATTATCAAAACACTCAATATGTGTAGGAAGCTCCGTAAGTCTTAGATCTTTTTGAACTTGAGTAAGAATTCTTTTACTGTGTTTCTCTGGATCTGTCTGTTGGATATGTTTCCATTTTTCTAAGCGGTAATATTTCACATTTTTTTCGGATAAATCAATCAGTTTTTTCTTGTCTCCAATCTTTGGAGTAGAAAATCTGGCATCAAATCCTTCAATTTCAAATTCAGGAATATTAATCAGTACTTGTTTTGCCTTGGAGCTAAATTTATTTCTAATCTCCACCACCACACGCTTGAGTAATTCCTCATCAGAAATATCCACTTTCTTTTTGTATTCACTAGTAAAAGACTGTATAATAGAACCGTTCATTATCTTAAAATAATTCACATAAGCTTCTTGATCATCAGATAGAATTGTGAATACATCCACATTGTGAATACTCGCACTTACCACAGTAGATTTTGAGGAATAATCTTGAAGGGCATCCCATTTTTCTTTCCAAAATTGAGCTGTTTCAAATTCTAAATTTGAGGCAGCATTTTTCATTTGAATTTTAAGATAATCTAAAACATAAGCCGAGTTTCCTTTAAGAATTTGCCTTATTTGTTTAATATCTTCTTGGTAAGCCTCTTCTGATTGTAAGCCTTCGCAAGGTCCTAAGCATTTTTTTATATGGTAGTCCAAGCAAATTTTATATTTTCCCGCTTGAATTTTTTCTTCTGATAAATCAAATTTACAAGTCCTAAGTGGAAATAATTGACGGATCAAATCCAGCAGGACATAAACAAATTTCACATTGGTGTAGGGGCCAAAATATTCTGATCCATCTTTGATCACATTGCGGGTCATAAAGACCCTTGGGAATCGTTCTTTTTTAATACAAATCCATGGATAACTTTTCCCATCTTTAAGAAGAATATTATACCGTGGTTGGTATTTTTTTATCAGGGTGTTTTCTAATAAAAGTGCATCTGCCTCAGTTTCTACTTTTATAGTTTCGAAATCTTGAATTCTACTTACTAAAACCTTGGTTTTCCCCTCCTGATTATCTCTAAAATAGGACAGAAGCCTGTTTCTGAGTTTGATTGCCTTTCCCACATAAATCACTTTCTCGTTTTTATCCTTAAAAAGATAAACACCAGGCTCTTGTGGTACTACTTTTATTTTATTTTTAAGACGTTCTATTCTGTTCAAGGGAATGACTTATGATTATACCGATCCTTTGCTAAATTACTCACGTATTTTACCACACCCATGGTTTATTTTCAGCAATGAGTCAGCTTATTTACCTACGGGAAATTAACCCAGAATGTAGTATTACTTCTTTCTCTTTTTCTTAAACTTAGTTACTTTTCTACCTTTGTTCACCCCTGCAAGTCTTTTTCCTCTCTCTGCTTGCTGGGTATTTCCTTTAGAAAAAAGTTGTGCTTTTGCTTCTCTTTCGTCCTCAATGATAGACATTTTCTTTTCATCTACCAAAACACCTTCTGGAAGTTCTATTTGTTGAATAGAAAGTTCTACCTGAGAGAGCATTTCAGCCCATGCTTGGTTTTCTTCTTCTGTTCCATAGTAAGAGCTTTTACTTTCTGGATGACGGTCTTGAATATTATTAAAAGCTGTGAAGTGAGACCATTTCAAGAAAGACTCAAAACAAACTAACTGGTCTATTTTATTCATTGGAAGCTCAGAAAGCATCGACAAAGGAACAATTAATAAATTGAGTAAATTATGTTCAAATTGCTCAAGATCATGTTCATTTTTATTCACCTTATCATTGGGATGCAAGAATCCAAATGCCCCTACGGTGTTTCTTTCCAAATACTGATTCACCAATAGAACCGAAGAGTTAGATCGGCAAACAACCACCATTTTTTCTGAAGGATCTAGTTGCTCAATTTGGTTTTTGAGCATTCTCACTTTTGTTTGATTGTTTGGAGTTGTATAGAAATATTGACTTTCTATAATTGGGTGATTCAACTCTAAAGTTTCCTCAAAATGATAATAGTCTAAATAATAATAATTGTTTTCTAGCCATTCTTTTGTTTTATCAAAATAGAGCTCAGAAAAATATACCGAATGGCATTTTGAAGGCAATTCGTTCACCAAATGCTGTAGTTCTCCTTGTAAATTCAAGTCGAAAAGATAGTCTAAATCATCAACTACAAAAAGCTTTATATCATTGAATTTAAATAAATTTGATTGAAACAA
The DNA here is from genome assembly GCA_025210805.1 of Flavobacteriales bacterium. Lineage (NCBI taxonomy): Bacteria > Pseudomonadati > Bacteroidota > Flavobacteriia > Flavobacteriales > Flavobacteriales bacterium. The sequence goes on along the minus strand of JAOAQX010000007.1, from coordinate 227,399 downwards.
TGCAAATAATTTCCCCGGTGTTGCAATTGCAAAATCAAAACCTTCCTCCACTTTTTCTATCCATTCTATCTGGTCCATTTTTGGAGCAAAAAGCATGGTTCTAATATCGGTGTGGGCTGAGATTTCTTGAAACATTTGTCCGAGCTCAATTACGACCTCTCTATCTGGCACAACTAATAATGCACGAGGAACGTTTCCTTGAGCATGGCTCAATTGACGACAGATGGAAGTGAGATAAGCAATTTTTTTGTCCAAGTTTAGCTGTGTACGAACGGCAGAATTCTGACCGCTATTCACTCTTTTGTGAATCTTTGCTTGGCTTTTGCTAAATTCTTCAATTCCCATGTCTATCAAGGAAGTTTGAAGTCGTGAAGGTATTTTGAGTTTGTCGAATTGCATGATGACTATTTTGTGCAAAAGTACAGAAATAGAATTAGAAGTTTGTGCGTATCACTTTTTTACAATTTCTTTTCTCTTACTGATTTTCCTTTTAAATTTAGCTCAACTTACAAATCCCTCTAAACACATCAAAAACAAATATATAGACCCCTAAAAAAAGTATCTCTCTGTTTACAGTCAAGTAAATTTGAAATATTAATTATTTTTCATTTGTTGAGAATGCTGCCTAGATAATATTCACTTTACTATTATTTATTCCCCTTCAAAAGATTATTCCAAGCCAATCTATGGACATTTGAACCGTCTTTTCCGCTATTTTTTAGTTTGTACTTCTTTTAGAAGCTTCCTAGGATCTTCTTCAATAATACGGCCGTTTCTAGAGATTACGACTGGACTATTTTTATAAATTTTATACTTTAACATTTTTATATAAGACATGTCAAATCCTTTAACAATTTTTTTACTAAAATCTGATAATTCCTTTTCTTTATTCATCATACTCTTTTTTAAGTTTACACCATACTTCATGATCAACAACGCTCACTGAATCATCATTTTTTTCGGCAATTACGTCCATGCTCCCATGAGTGTTGTTGACTAGAACCCATTTATTAACAACATTATTAAACAATTGGAAAAAATTCTTTAATCCACTCTGATACCTACGGATAATAACATTCTCGGGTATCGAATGTCCTCCTTCTTTCACTCTTATCTCAACACGTTTTATAGCTAACTCACTTGAATCTAAATGTAAAAAGAGTAACGTGACAAGATATCCTTTACTTTGAGCTAATTTAATAAACTTAATATAACTCCTTGTGGACAATGTAGTTTCTAATGCAAAATTAATACCTTTTTCCAATAATTCGTGAATTCGGCGTAGCATTAGCCTTCCTGATTGTAGTTGAACACTTACTCCATTTTGATTTAAAGGAGATAAACCTTGAGCTATTTCATCTGCGTTAACGAACTCTTGGCAATTCAATATTTCTGGCAGTACTGTAAAAGATGCTGTTGTTTTTCCAGCACCATTTGGACCTGCTATTATGTATAAATTTTTCATTTATATTTGTTTTAACTATTTCCCCTTCAAAAGATTATTCCAAGCCAGTCTATGGACATTTGAACCGTCTTTTCCGCTATTTTTTAGTTTTGTTTTTATGATATTTTCGGGCATTTTTTCATAAAATGGATGGTTATACACCTCCTTAATAGTTTCTTTATGAAGTTTTTGTATTTGACGGAATTTTTGCAATTCTTCTACACAAATACAACTAATGGCGATACCTTTTCTCCCTAATCTTCCTGTTCTTCCTATGCGGTGTTCATAGTTTTCTTTATTATCCGGTACTTCGGCATTGATCACTAAAGTGGTATCAGGAATATCAATTCCTCTTCCGAGAACATCTGTGGTAATTAATATATTGAATTCATTATTCCTAAATCGATTAATGGAGTTCAAACGGGTATTATTTCCTTTTTTTCCATGAAGAAATTCCACTTGAAAATCTGCTTTTTTGAGTGCTTGATAAAAGTCTCTGGCAAAGAATCGGTCATTAAAAAATAGAATAGTTTTATGATGAAGATATTCATATAAGAGATGAAACAGAAGCTCTTCTTTATCATCTTTTTTTGAATAATAAACTTTTTCCTCAATATTCAGTTTGTTGGAAATATGTTTTTGAATTTCAATCCATTCAGTATCTTTTGCCTGTTCTTCAATAATCGCTTTCAGGTTTTTAGGGACTGTTGCCGAGAAAAAAGCTTTCTGACATTTGCTAGGTACTGATACAAGAATTTTTTCCACCGCACCTTTCATGCTTTTTTCCATCATTTGATCTACTTCATCCATTACCATAGTATAAATTCCAGCAAGGTTAAATCTACTTTTGGAGAGTAAAGTGGCAAGCATTCCGGGATTGGCAATAATTACCGATGGATTCTTTTTTCTCAAATTTTGAATAGAACGTTCTTTCATTCCTCCAGATACAATGGCATAACTCATGAGTTCATCTGGTCGCCATTTCTCCAATTCATCCCTTAGCTGGTAAGCAAGTTCTTTACTGGGACAAAGCAATAAAAACTGACGTGATTTGTCTTCCAACCATTGATCTATTATAGGTAAAAGAAAAGAAAGTGTTTTTCCTGTTCCTGTTCTGGCAACACCTATCATGTTTTTTCTTTCCAGCATGGCGGGAATAGCTCTTTTTTGGATGGCTGTAGCATCGGTAAAACCATGATCTCTAATGGTGGAAAGTACTTTTGCACGTAAACCTAAATGACTAAAGGCGTTTTTATTTTCTTCTTGCATCATCATATTTGAGGAAATAATTGGATACAAAGATAGGAAGACTGTTTCAATAAGAATCTAAATCCTTGCAAATGCTAATTATAGGATCCTTTCTATTTTTATGGTATAGGAAAGAATTTCTACAAAAAACTCATTACAATTATTCTTGATTTAAAATGGTTTTAATTCTATAACCAAAAAGGGGTAATAAGTGACCTGTAATAAACCTGAATAAAAAAATATCTTTAATATTGCTATGAATCGACTTTTAATTGGTTCAAATGATAGACGACTAAAAGTATATTTTCCTCTTCCATTTTTTATGACTTCATTTACACTCCAGCCTGAAAGTCCGCTCATTATTGTCAATTCCGAAAGTTGTTCGAATGTCAGGTTCTCTGAAGTAGCCGTTAGATATACTTGATTTCCGTTTTCAGTTCCAACATTTGTTATTTCATTATTTTCTTTAGAGAAATGAATACGCAAAAAAAATGGTTCATCTTTAATAGGTAAATAGACAACGTTTGTTTTATAGAATGACTCAAAATCAACTCGTTATATTTTAGGTATTCCATTTTCTAATTCAACATTATGAACTTCCATAAATTGTTCAGTAGTTACAAAAGTTGGATTATTGATTTCTGAAATAGCTTTTCTTATTAACTCTTTTTCCAATGTTTGTTCGGTTTTTTTTGGTTACAGGATTGAGCAATGACAGTTACAAATGAACAAGCATAATTTTCCCCAGAAATTCAGTGTAAACCTGTAAATTAAAATCGCTTACAGCGTGAAATTACCAAATTATTTTAAAATAAAAGCTTCCCTAATAAGAAATGAATTCTTTTGTGTTATACCAGCTATATTTATTCTTGATTCCAAAAAACTATGGCTTAGAAAAAACAAAAAACCCGATGAAAATTCATCGGGTTTTTGCTTCTGTGCGGCTGAAGGGAGTCGAACCCCCACGCCTTGCGGCACTAGATCCTAAGTCTAGCGTGTCTACCAATTCCACCACAGCCGCAGAATGTGGATGCAAATATATGGTATTTTTTTCCTTTGTTGTAATCTTTTTTTTCAAAAAAATTAAGAAAACTACCTTTTTGCATCAGCAGTTGGCCTACTAGGGCTCGAACCTAGACTCTTCTGAACCAAAATCAGATGTGTTGCCAGTTACACCATAGGCCATTGCAATTAGTTGGCCTACTAGGGCTCGAACCTAGACTCTTCTGAACCAAAATCAGATGTGTTGCCAGTTACACCATAGGCCAATTGCGAGTGCAAATCTAATAACAAATCCATAAATCAACAACATTTTTTAAGATAAATATTACCATTTTTTTGGATTTTATATACTCATTATTCATTCTTAGTGCTTACTTTTGAAATAATGAAAGCAATTGTTTCAATCATTTTCAGTTTATTACTGCTATTTATAACACCCGCTAGCTTGGTGTTAGACAATAGTTTGGCTCAGGATTTTTCTCAAAATTCTGAGATGAGCTGTGGAACAAATTGCGAAATGAGTTGCTGTAAAGTAAACAACACTCAAGAAGCTGGTACTCCTTCTTGTTGCACACCCACAACTTGTAACCAAGTGGTCGTAAATTCGTCGATTAACTTTCTACCAGTAGATTTTTTTAGATTAAGTCCTAAACATGAAAATCAAGAAAAGCCTTTGCTTTCTTGCTATATCAATCTTTATTCAAGCATTGCCACAACAGATGTTTGGAATCCTCCTAAAAGCGTTTAATTTTTCTTTTTCTAATCTTCTTTCATAATAAAGAAGACTAGTTTGTTCCATTATAGAAAGGAACGATTCTTAACCAAAGAATGATTTCTTTGGTCTGTACAATATTCATCTTCAAGAATAGGACTACCTATTTTTCTTGAGATGATTCACAAAAAAAAAATTAAACCATGAAAAAAATACTTTCATTCACACTTGTTTTCACCTTAAATATGGTGACATTTTCAACTTTTGCTACAGCACCTTCTACAGCTACTTCTGTTATTTCTGAAATAGAAAATGATCGAGTAATTATTTCCGTAAAAGGAATTAAATGTAAAAATGGTGTAGCCAAAATTATTAAAGCCCTTACAGAATCTGAGGGAGTTACCGAAGCTACAATTGAAGGAAAAATGGGTGCCAAGACAAAATTCCTTGTTGTTTTTAGTGCTGAAAAAACCAGCAAAGAAACGATTAAGAAAACGGTAGAAGCCATTCCTAGTTGTGAATCTGGAGAAGATTTTCCTTATAAAGTAAAATACTAAGACAAAACATTTAAGATCAAATGAAAAGTCTTTATTCACTTTTCCCTAAAGCGAGTCAGTTTGCCGTTTTGGGGAAAGGCTACTTGTTGGGGTTCTTTTTTCTGCTCATACAGTTTTCTTTTGCCCAAGAAAAAATAAGCGGAAATGTAGTTGACCAAAACAAAAATGCCTTATCAGAAGCCAATGTATTCTGGGATAATACCGTTATTGGAACCGTTACTGATAAACAAGGGAATTTCTCCCTAAATCTCCCGTCTAGTACCAACAGAACTTTGGTCATTAGTCATGTGGGATATCAAACTCAAAAACTAAAAATAACGAATCCAAACACTTATCAGCAAATAACTCTTGAAGAAAGCAATGAGTTAGAAGGAGTTGATCTTGTGGAAAAAAGGAAAGGAATAAAAATTTCTAACCTAAAAACTGTAAAAGTTGAGCAAGTATCGGAAACAGAACTAAACAAATTTGCTTGTTGTGATCTTGCAGGAAGTTTTGCTACCCAACAATCTGTAAAAACCAAAACGTCCAACGTGATTACCTACGCTCGTGAGCTTCAATTATTGGGTGTGTCAGGAGTTTATAATCAAGTAATGTTTGATGGTTTTCCGCTCCAGCAAGGACTCAATTATACCTATGGAACCAGTGGAATAGCAGGACCACTTATCAACGCCATCGATGTAGCAAAAGGAGCAAATAGCGTAATGCAAGATTATGATGTAATCTCGGGAGTAATTGATGTAAAACTCAAAAAACCAAATGACTCAGAAAAGCTTACCGCCAATATGTTTATCAATAATTTTGGTGAAAACCATTGGAATGTTCATTATAAATACAAAGGAAAAGGCTGGAGTAATTTACTCTCTTTAAACACCGTATTTCCTGCCCAAAAAACCGATAATAATGATGATGGTTTTATGGATTTACCTCAACTTAATCGATTCCATGTACTGAACACTGTCCAGTTTGGAAATAAAAAAGATTGGGGGTTTTTCTCTACCACAACCTTTAGGTATATTCAAGAGGATAGACTCGGTGGTCAAATGGACTTTGATAAAGAAAAACACTTGGGAGGAACAGAAGTTTATGGACAATCTGTATCATTTAAACAACCCGAATTTTGGTCTAAAAACATCTACAAATGGGATGACGATCGTTTTCTTAGCGTAAACCTCTCCGCATCTTATCATGATCAAAAAAGTTATTATGGAACCACTTTGTATGATGCACAACAGATTTTGGCTTACGCCAAAGCTTTTTATAGCGTGAGACTCAATGAGAAATCAAGTTATAAATTAGGTGCAGGATTTCGATTATTAGATATGGATCAAGACATTAGCTTTACAGAAAATCCTTTAAAAAGAGACTTTGATGGACTTTATACAGAAAATCACCAAGTGGCAAGTATTTTTGGAGAGTTTAAATCGGAAATAATCCCTAGTAGAATGACCATGATTTTAGGATTAAGACTAGATCATCACCAAGAGCATGGAGCATTTTTTGTTCCAAGATTACTCACTAAGTGGGATTTAAATGAAAACTCAAGCCTTAGAGCAAGTATAGGATCTGGGTGGCGAAATCCACTTTTGTTTCCTGAAAACATTAAAGTTTTATCCACAGGTAGAAACCTCGTTATTGATGAGTTAATGCCCGAAAAAGCCCTAAATTATGGTTTGAATTTTACGCAAAATTTCAGTACCGAAAATTGGGAAGGTTATCTTAGTGCAGATGTTTACCAGACACATTTTGACAACCAAGTTTTCTATGATTATAGCAAAAATAATGAGGAAATTATCATCAAAAATCTTCAAAAAAGTAGATCTCGTGGAGGACAAATAGAGATTTCATCTACGTATAAAGAAAAATTGGATCTGAAACTGTCTTATACTTTTACCCAAAACCAAATGGAAAAAAATGAGCAATATAATGAAACACCATTTTATGTTCCTCATCAGTTCGGAATAGCTACTTCATATAGACTTATGGAGGAAAAACTTCACCTAGATCTCAATGCGCATTTTAATAGTGCTGTTCCTGTTCCTACAGAAAATCCTTTAGTACAAGGCGAGAACTATTGGTTAATAAACGGACAAGTTTCTTATTATTACAAGAAGTTTAAATTCTACACAGGATTAGAAAATATCTTTAACTACAAGCAGAAAAAACCTATTTTGGATACAAAAAACCCTTTTTCTAGGGATTTTGAAACAGCTTATGCTTGGGGACCGATCCGCGGGAGAGAATGGTATTTAGGAATCACTTACCGTATTGATTAAAACCATGAAATGCTTATGCCACTTTATGGTATAACATACTAGCATTACAAAAAAGAGCTCAATATTTTGTTCAAATATTGAGCTCTTTTACTTTTATTATCTTTCAGAAAATCATCAATCACGTTGGTATATTCGCATGATCCGTTCACTAAGACCACAAAGGATTTCATAGCTGATACTGTCTGCTTTTTTAGCAAATTCTTCTAAAATCGGAAATCGTTCATCCCATAGAACTACCTCATCATTTTCTGAAATTTCTTTCAGATGACTGATATCTATCATAGACATATCCATGCAAATATCTCCCACAAAAGGACAGAAAATGCCACGAATAAATACCCCCCAAACACCATTTCCGAGCTTTCTTGGAATCCCATCGGCATATCCCATTCCTATAGTGGCTATTTTGGTTTGTTTTTGGGCAATAAATTTTCTATTGTATCCTACTGCTTCACCTTTTTCAAGGCATTTTATTTGACTAATAAAAGTGGTGAGGGAAAGAACAGTAAGTAGATTTTTCTGATGTTTTTCCGCTACTGAAAGTCCAAAAAGTCCAATACCCAAACGCACCATGTCAAAGCTGGCTTGAGGGTAATTAAGAATACCATTGGTATTGAGAATATGTTGGGGAATTTGTTGGTTTAATTTTTTTTCGAAAAGCTGTGCTCTTTCTTTAAATTGATTGATTTGTTGACAGGTAAAGCTTTTTCCGTCTTCAGAAAAACTATCTGCAAGATGAGAAAAAATAGAAGCCAATTGAATATTTGGGCATTCTTGAATTGTCTCAATGGCAAAGAGGTCGTCACCTAGTTTAAAACCCAAGCGATTCATTCCTGTATCCAACTTAATGTGAACAGGGTAGGAGTCTATTTTTTTTGAAGAAAGTGTATTTTGCCAAGAAACGAGCATAGAACTTTGAAAGATTTCGGGTTCCAGGTGATGTTTAATCATGAGATCAATAGAGGAATCTTGATGATTTAACACCATAATTTTCGCTTTTACCCCTGCATTTCTCAGTTCTATACCTTCATTTACATAAGCTACAGCAAAGCCCCAAATTGCCTGTTTTTCGAGCTCCAAAGCGAGCTCTACAGCCCCTACTCCATAGGAGAATGCCTTGAGCATCAAAATGATTTCTGTATCCTGCGGAATTTGGGTTTGAAAGTATTGAAAATTGTGCTTTAAATAATCCAAATTGACATTCAAAATGGTACTATGAGGCCGTTGTGAAAAATGCTCGACAATTTTTTCAAAAGCAAAACGTCGAGCTCCTTTTATGAGAATTCTTTTATTGTTTAAACGGGTTTTATCAAAAGATTTTAGAAAGTTTTGAGCATTTTCATGAGTCTCTATCAAATTCTGAAACAAATATCCAAAAGATTGCCAATCGTTTCCAATTCCGATAATTCGGTAATTTGGGTATTGTAATAAGTCTTTTGAAAGCTGTGTGAAGAATGTCTTTTTATCCTTAAAAACATCCACAAAATCTGAAAGAATCAACCACTTTTCTCCACCGCCTTCTTTCATCGTTTCTAAGGCTCTATAAAGAGATTGTGTATCGTTTGAATAAGCGTCGTTTATCAAAATTGACTGATAAAGTCCCTTTGTTTTTTCTAGTCTCATGGACATAGAGGGCAAGGTTTCAAAACGTTTTAAAACTTCGGGATGGAGCATTTTTATACACCAAAGAAAGGCAAAAGTATGCAAGGCGTTTTCCTCCCATATTTTTCCATGAAAGGGAATTTTGAAAGTGTATTTTTCCGCTTTTATTTGTACCGTTATTTCTGTGAAATTATTTTTTCTGATTATTTCTAAAATTCTTATTTCAGAAGTCGAAGTTTCCCCCCATTTTAGCAGTTTTATATTAGGTAAAGCGTTTTTAATTTCTTGATAAAATTGATTTGCTAAATCCTCATGGATAATCAGTGTTTTTGAGTCTCTAAAAAGTTGTAATTTTTCAGAAAATTTATGTGAAAATGATTCAAAATTCTTTTGGTGAGCATCGCCCAAATTTGTAAATATCCCCACCTCAGGCAAGATTATTTCTTGCAATTTGCGCATCTCATTTATTTCGGATATTCCTGCTTCAAACACTCCATAATCACTTCCTTCTTCTGCTTCTAGAACAGATAAAGGAACGCCTATCTGGGAATTGAAACTTTTAGGAGAACGGCTAATATGATATTCTTTACAAAGTAGATGATAGATAAATTCTTTCACTACTGTTTTCCCATTACTACCTGTGATCCCGAGAATGGGGAATCGCAATTTTTTGCGATATTTTTTTGCGATATCCTGTAAAGTACTTAAAGAATCTTCGCAAACAAAAAAATTAACTGATTCATCTTCTAAATCAGTAGGGATATATTCTACCAAAAAATTATAAAAGCCTTTTTTAATAAGTGCTTTTACGAAATCATGACCATCAAATTGAGTTCCTTTTAAGGCTACAAAAAGAACTTCTTGAGGATTAGAAACCGTTATTCTACTATCAATAATTACTTGATGAATTGATTGATTATAATCAAAAATTTTACTTTCTGAATCCTGAGAGATCGCTAATAGTTCTTTGGCGTTTAATTGCATTATTTTTGTGTATAACACACTCTACAAAGTGGTTCATATTCATTTTTTTCGCCCAACAAAACTTGTTGCTTATCTTTATGTATTCTATGGGAATATTGAGCGACATCTCCACAAGATACACATATTGCATGGACTTTTGTGACAAATTCGGCAGTTGCCATTAAGAGAGGCATGGGACCAAAGGGTTTTCCCTCGAAATCCATATCCAAACCAGCAACCAAAACCCTTATTCCTTGATTTGCAAGTGCATTACAAACCTCTACAATGTCTTCATCAAAAAACTGAACTTCATCTACACCGATCACATCAAAATTTTGAGCGAGTGTCAAAATTTCTTTAGAGCTTGCTACAGCCACAGAGGAAATACTGTTTGAATCATGAGAAACAACTTTATTTTCATGATAACGAGTATCTATTTGTGGCTTAAAAATTTGAACTTCCAATTTGGCTATTTTAGCTCGTTTGAGCCTGCGAATCAATTCTTCTGTTTTCCCCGAAAACATGGATCCACAAATAACTTCTAGCCATCCTTTTACTTTGGATTTACTTCTTCTATGCTCAATAAACATTGTATTTTTCCTCTCTTTTTTATCACAAACTAATTGATATAAAACAACTTATACAAACTAGTGAATTAACATAATAAATGGTATGGTTTTTCTTCTCAAAGAAATAGAAAAACTCTACGAAATCTTTTGAAGTGTAAAATTACAATTTACCCCTTGTTTCTAAAAAGATTGACTTAAAAATCTTTCCATAAAAATTTTCATATTTTTTCAGAAAATTAGTTATATTTGCCATCCTCAAAGGGTCGGTTGGCGGAGAGGCTACGCAGCGGTCTGCAAAACCGTGTACACCGGTTCGAATCCGGTATCGACCTCAAAACAAAAAGGATAGCAACATTGCTATCCTTTTTTTGTTTTTTTAGTTTTTATCCTTCGTATTTCTTAACGAACAGGTTCTTTCCAGTCACCATTTTCTCTTATAAGATTAATGAGTTCTTCTACTGCTACTTCAGAGGGAAGATTTCGTTTCATAACTTCTTGCCCTTTATACAAAGATATTTTTCCTACTCCTGTTCCTACATAGCCATAATCTGCATCAGCCATTTCTCCTGGTCCGTTCACAATACAGCCCATAACTCCTATTTTTAGACCTTTTAGATGTTCTGTTGCCTCTCTTACTTTTGCCGTGGTTTCTTGCAAGTCAAAAAGAGTTCTACCACAAGATGGGCAAGAAATATATTCTGTTTTAGAAGAACGCATTCGTGAAGATTGGAGCATTCCGAAAGCCAATTGATTATAGGTTTTGATCAGATTTTTTTGCGGAGGTTTCATCCATAAACCATCAACCATTCCATCCAACAATAAAGCTCCAAAACCACCTGCGGCTTGCATTTGTATGGTGAGTTTTTCTGTGTTTTCTGTATTGAAATAAAGAAGAATAGGATGTTTTAATTTGTTTTTCTTATTTGTTTCAAGGATCCATCTTCTCATTTCCCAAAGCGTGTTTTTATTCTCAGAATACAACACCCAAACAACAGTAGGATCGTCTTGAAACAAGGCTCCATCTTCAAGATTTTGAGCATTTACAAGAACGAAATTATGCAAGGAAGAGCGTTTTTCTGCTGCCGTATCTTGGTATTCTGAAACACTAAATAAGTTTAAATCCGAAAGTCCCTCTTTGGCTTTTTTTATCACCCCAGTTGCTTCGGGCATATTGATTTTATTTCCTTGATCAAAACACACAAAATCAGGGGCTTGATCACCTAAAGTCCATTTATCTGTTTCTAGAAAATATTGGAAAGTAATTTCTTCTAAATCATTCAAAGTAATTTCCTTAAAATCACTCAAATCTGAAACTACAACAGGGACTTTTCCACTTCCAATTTTTCCGAAACCAATACTTTTTCGCCTTTCAAAGTGGTAAGGATTATAATCGTTTTCTCCTTCAAAATTTTTGATATTAGGAGCGGGGGTTTTCTCTCCCAGTTGTTTCACCATTTCTTGGGCAACTGGAATTTCAAAAACTGGTGCTTCTGTTAAGGAAACACGTACCGTATCTCCTATTCCATCCATAAGTAAAGCGCCCATTCCAACAGCTGATTTTATTCTTCCATCGTCGCCATCTCCAGCCTCTGTTACTCCCAAGTGAAGCGGAAAGTTCATTCCTTCTTTTTCCATAGCTACAATGAGTAAACGATAAGCCTGCATCATGATAATGGTATTGGAAGCTTTCATTGAAAGAACGACATCTAGATAATCCATTTCTTTACAGATTCTTAAGAATTCCATTGCCGATTCCACCATTCCTTCAGGTGTATCTCCATATCTGCTTAATATTCTGTCTGAAAGTGAACCATGATTTGTTCCTATTCTCATGGCTGTGCCATGTTTTTTACAAATTTCTACTAATGGAGCAAAGCGTTTTCTTATCTTAGAAACATCTTTTTGATAAGTAATATCATCATATTCAATGATTTTGAATTTCTTTTTATCTACATAATTTCCAGGATTTACCCTCACCTTTTCTATAATGGTAGCGGCGACTTCTGCGGCCTTTGGCGTAAAATGTATATCTGCCACCAAAGGAGTATGATGCCCTAGTTTTGCCAATTCTTCTTTGATCTTCCTTAAATTCTCGGCTTCTTTTACTCCCGGAGCCGTAATTCTAACAATTTCACAACCTGCCTCTATTAATTCTACACACTCTTTTACCGTTGCCTCGGTATCCATCGTATCTGTGGTGGTCATTGATTGGATTCTAATTGGGTTATTCCCACCTATTCCAATATTTCCTACCATAACTTCTCTACTTTTATAGCGTTGGAATTCTGATAAAGATTTTAAATAGAATGCTTTCTGTTCCATTGGGTTTTTGAGATTGAATTGGTATTACAAAAAAACTAAAATTTGAGGGATTAATATCAAATATATTTCAAAACAAATGATAAAAGTCGATTTCTAATGCTTTAAACTCCTCTGAAATGCCATTAATGTTCAAGAGTTTTCAAAATTAAACGACCACTCCTTATCTTTGCCTAACCAAAAAGTCTAAAAATGCAAATTCAAATATTTACTTTTAATCCTTTTCAGGAAAACACCTATCTTTTGTTTGATGAAACCAAAGAGGCTGTATTAATTGACCCAGGATGCCACACAGAACACGAATATGAAGAACTGGTGGAATTCATTGAAAAAAACGACCTAAAACTTGTAAAAATCATCAATACCCACTGCCATATTGATCATATTATGGGCTGGTATTTTACAACCGAAAAATGGGGTTTAAAACCTTATTACCACAGTAAAGAAGAGGTTTGGGTACAAGGAATGCAAGAACATGCCAAAATGTTTGGGTTCGAAATGGAAGATTTTGGAGCTGATTATGGAATTCACCTAGATGAAATGAAAAGTATCGGTTTTGGGAATACCGAACTTGAAATCCACCTTTGCCCAGGACATGCGCCAGGACATGTGGTTTTTCATCACCCAGAGAGTAAGCAATGTATTGTGGGAGATGTGATCTTTAAAAACAGCATTGGTAGAACAGATTTACCACATTGTAACCAACAAGATCTTGTAGATGCTATTCGAAATACGATTTACTCTTTCCCCGATGATACTGTGCTTTTCCCAGGTCATGGACCAAGAACTACAGTAGGTGAAGAGAAAGTAGGAAATATGTTTGTGAGAGTGTAACCAACCTGCTTATAAAAACCCCCTCTGTTTCTTGTTCGTGAAACAGAGGGGGTATTTTTTTTATTATACTATGAGAAAATTGACACCATAAGTGGTGTTATAAGAAATATATTCTTATTGATTTAAGAATTTCAAATTCTTTGGTATTCAATGAAATATTTAGAATGCGAACCCGAAATTAAACCCAAATCTGATTCCCATTCCAGCTGCATCATCAACTTCGAAATCAATATATTTTTTGGCGAACAATTCGTCTCCAAGCGAGTCATAGCTTGTGGAATTAGATGCTGGTTCGTTTAATTCAGCTACATCATATTCTGTTGTCGATGTTCTAGATTTGTATTGCGGTCCAGCGAAAATTTCGAAGCTAAAACCTCCTTTACCAATCCATTGATAACCAAGAACAGCTCCACCACCTATAGATGTATTCGTTCGTTCTCTTGAAAGATCCTTATCTTGTCCTTCCTTTATTTCACTGACATCTGTAAGATCATTTGTAACGTTTCTATAACGACCAAATACAGCAAGATACATTCCTCTTGGTGCTTCATCTGAAAAGGGATAAAATCTACATTCAGGGATTACAATAAAGCCATTTCGAGCATTGTCGTATTTACTTTCTACCCCGTTAATTGTTGAGCTTCCTGAAGAACTTGAGTTAATGAAACCAGCAGAAAATTGGACAGAAAATTTATTATTTAATGCTTTTTCATAAGCGAATTGATATTGACCAACAAAAAGACCCACCACATTCATTTTAATGACATTTTCTTGTTGCTCTCTTTGAGAAAAATTTTGTGCATAGCTAGAAGTAGAAGAAGCTAAAAGAGCTCCACAAAGCAAAGTAATTTTAAGTGTTTTTTTGAGTAACATTTCTTGTAGTTTTTTGAATTAAACAAATCAGATTTGGAAGGAGAACTTTTTTCTTATCCAAATCTTTGGCAAGCTTATCCAAATCTTAAACCAAAAACAGAAAAATGGGGGTTACAGAAGGTTTACAAACGAGATATTTTCTCTTAAATGAGTTAACAACATAAAAATCAAAACAAAGAATATCAATACATTAACGAAAATAAATAGGTTTACAAAATGAGAATAGTTCAAAGTCTATATTTTCTTGAAAAAATCCGTCAGATTTACTTTAGAATCCATGTTTAATTTTTTTCTTAGTCGATGTCTTGACATTTTTACGGCTTGTTCACTCACATGATTTAGCACAGAAATCTCTTTGGTACTTAGGTCTAATCTCAACAAGGCTGCAAGGCGTTTTTCATTTTTGGTCATAGTTGGAAACTTCTTTTCTAGTAATTCAAAAAATTGATTATTTACAAGATCCAAGCGTGCCTGAAAATCCACAAGGTCTTTTCCTATTAGTTTATTGTGGTGAAGCTCTAAGGAAATATCTTTAAGTGCTTTTTTTGTTTCTTGACTCTTAGCAGAAACCTGTTTTATGATCTTCTCAATATGTGTCAAAAAATCATTTTTTTGAACCAAATGCAAAGCAAAAGTAGAAAGTTCTTTATCTCGAAATTCTAGTTCTTGCTGAATTTTTTCTCTTTCCAATGCAAGCTGTTTGTTTTGAGCGTCAAGAATCTGTTTTTTCTGTTGGGCTATTTTTCTTTCTTTGAGAAGTTTCGTTCGTTGCCAAAAAAACAAAAATATTCCTGAAAGAATAGAAACTGCTAGAATAATGATCAAATTCCATCTCTTTTTATTCTGAAGGCTTTGTTCTTTTTGTAGCTCAATGATTTTTTTTTCTTTTTGTTCATTTTCAAATCGAGCTTGCAATTCTTCAATCGTATTTTGCTGGGCAATGTCATAAAGACTATCATTGTGCATTATGAGCTCTTTTTGGTACTCGTAAGCCTCCTGAAAATTTCCTTGTTCAGTTGCGTATAAAATCCACCCTTCCAATAAGTTTTCTCTCCAGTTTTTAAACTTTAATGAATCGCAAATTTCTTGAGCTTCAAAAAGATATCGTTTCGCTTTGTCAAACTCTTTTTGTTTAACATAATTGAATCCTAAATTGGTACTGGCAATCATAATATCTTTTAAGTCCTGAATTTCATGAGATATTTTATAAGATTCGATAAAAAGGTTTTCTGCTTTCTTAAAATCTCCATTTTCCTCATACTGAATACCCAAGTTTACCTTTATAGCTGCCATTTGAAACAAATCTCCTTCTGCTTCATACAGTGCTAAAGACTTTTGATAATACTCCATGGTCTTTTCCGCTTCATTCAGATCTGCATAAATATTCCCTATATTATTATAATTACCAGCAAGTTCTATATTTCTCTGATAAATTGAATCTAAATGCACGGCCTTCAAATAGTATTCTATTGCCTGATCATAGTTTTTCCTTTTTCTAAAAAATATTCCTACTGTTGTGTAAACCGACGATGAACTTCTATAGTCATTAAGTTTATCAAATATGGTTAAGCTTTTTATATAATATTCTAAAGCTTTCTCATATTCTCCAAAATGATCATAAGCCAAGCCTAATCCAAAATATCCTTGAGCTTCTCCTTCTTCATATCCTATACTTTTGGATAGATCTAAGGTTTTTTCTGCAAAATCCTGACTCTTTACATAATCTATTTCTGTATAATAATAGAAAAGATCAATCATCAAATTCACTTTTTGGGTATCTACTTTTGCAAGCGATAATTGAGATAATAATTTATCTTCAATATTCTGCGCATAAACACTTTTTATACTGATTACTAATGCGATTGTAATAATTAATACCTTCTTCATATCACAGGATTATTTTTATCACTTGTCTTAAATTCATTTGTTGTTATTCTAATAGGTCTTTTTTATCTACCCATTCTATATTTTTCACACGGGCATCCAACATATTGAAATCAATAGCTGTTTTATCTCCCAATATGAGTGTGGAATAATCGAGATTGGCAATATTATTTTCATAAAATGCAACAAAATCATTAAAGGAATAGTTTTCCAATTTTTTTAGTGCTTTTTCGTATAAGTCACGTTCAAAACCTTTCTTTTGAAGCACATACCAACGCTCAAAAATATAGCGATCTTTGAGTCTTTGAGATTGAATCTGTTTGATTAAACTCGTTTTTGATTCCTCAAAAAGTTTTACATCATCAGGACTTCTTTTTATCAAAGTTTTTAATCCATTTAATGCCAAGGGTAATTTATCCGCTTGAGCACCTATATATCCCATTACATAATCATGCTTATTTTTTCTTGTGGCTTCTCTTATTGTTATATAAGTAGAATATGCTAAACCTCTTGATTCTCTTAATTCTCTATAAGCCAGATTTCCAAAATAACCTTTATAAACTAAATGGTCTACCCAGTTATTTTCGTGTACCACACCACTTTTAGCTACCATGAGTACTTCGGCTTGTACCATTTGATGATGCATAAAATAGGTTTTTTGTTCAATATTTTTTTCCAGAATATTTTTTTCTTCACGCTGATTATCAAAAGCTACAAATTCTAGATTTTTTTTAACTTTATTAAAAGGTTTTGGTCCAAAATAATGAACATAATCAAGCTCATGAAAGAAGTTATTTACTGCCAATAATAAATCCTTTTCATTTACGGAAGTAAGAAATTTCTTTGAATAAGTATCCATCATAGGATTCTCTTTTCCATGTTTAATATGACCCAAAAATACCTTCCAAAGCAAGTCTTCTTGCTTATAAAAGAGATCGGACCTTTGTTTAATTTTAGAAGCAATAAAGGATTTGAAAATTGTAGAATTTGGTTTTGGTTTTTGAATCAAGTTTTCAATTAAAGACAGTGTTTTGGGTAAGCTTTCTGCCAAGCCTTCCATTTGAATTCTTATTGTTTTTGATGCTATTTTAAGATCCCAGTTCACCCCATTTTTATAAAACTCATTGGTTAATTCTTCTTGACTCATTTCGGCACTTCCCAGCTGTTTTATATACTCTAAACCTAGAGCAAGTAGCGGATTATCATAAGAGCCTTTCTCCATAATAAACTCAAGCTGAAAAAGGTCATTTGCTTTGTTTTCAACAAAAAAGTAGTTTCCTTTTTTGTTCTTTTTCAAGATTGCATCAATATCTTTAAACTCCTGTTTTTCTACTTCTTCAGGCAGGTTTGATACCTCTTTATAAAAATCAGATTTACTATTTTTCCTTCTTTTTATAGGAGTTATTTTTGGAGCGGCAATTTTTGGAGCTTTAAAATTTCCTTGTTCCATAGAAATGGTACAATAGTTATTCTTAAAAAAATCATTTGCTTTCTTTACAATATCCTGTTTACTAATATTTTTATACTTCTCTAATCTTTGTATAAAATCCTCTGTAGAGTAATCATATAGCCCAGCAGAAAGCATTTCATTGGCTCTATGCTCGTTATTATCAATGCGTTTTAAGTACTCGTTTTTAAGATCATTATAAGCTGCTTTTGGTAGCCAATCTGGGAATGCTCCAAGCTTTAGTAACTCTATTTGCTCAAAAAGTAAAATCTGTGTTTCCACTAATTCTTGATTATCATGCCCGTTACCACCAAGAATAAAAGTAGAATAATCCTCATTTGACCACAAATAAGCATAGGCATCTTGTACTCTATTGGATTTAATCAAATTTTTGTCCATTAAACCTCCAAAACCATTAAAAAGCATTCTTTCTATAATAGAAAATACAAAATTATCATCGGCTCTATATCCTGGAAGACGATAACCAATGGCTACTTTCGCACTTTCATTTCCGATAGTTTTTATGTTCTCAACACCTTTTAGCTCTGTGGCAATTTGCTTTTCTTTTATTAATTCTTTTGAATTCCAAGATCCAAATTCTTTGGCTATTTTTTTGATGGTATTTTCATAATTTAAATCACCAGACAAAACCATAACCATATTATTAGGAATATAATATTTATTATAAAAATCTTTTATTCTTTTTATAGAAGGATTCTTTAAATGTTCAGGTTTTCCAATGGTAGTTTTTGTTCCATAACCATGCTGGGGATAGAGTTTTTTCATTAGTAAATCTGCTATTCTATCATCATCAGATTCACAACTAATATTATATTCTTCATAGACAGCTTCCAGTTCGGTATGAAATAACCTTATCACCATATTTTGAAATCTGTCGGCTTCTATTTTAACCCATTTTTCTAGACTTTTTGAAGGGATATTGGTAAGATAAACAGTTTGATCAAAAGAAGTATAAGCATTGGTTCCATTACTCCCCATTTCTGCCATTATTTTGTCGTACTCATTGGCAATAGAATATTGCGAAGCGATATAAGATAAACTGTCTATTTCTTGATAAATTTTCTCCCTTTTTTTTCCATCAGATGAAGATTGATATTGCTCATATTTCTCTTCAATTTTATCTAGAATTGGTCGTTCTTTTTCCCATTGATCAGTCCCTAATTTTTGAGTTCCTTTAAACAATAAATGTTCTAAATAATGTGCCAAACCCGTGTGGGTATTTGGGTCGTTTTTACTTCCCACTTTTACTCCTATATAGGTTTGAATTCTCGGTGCTACTTCGTTCTTACTTAAATATACTTTTAGACCGTTATCTAACTGATATACTTTATATTCAAATGGATTTTTCCCACTTTCTATTTCCTTAAAACCCTCTTTTTTATCACAAGAATGCAATAAACTCAACAGTGTTCCTAGAAAAACAAGTACAAAAAATTTTAATAAATTCCTTTTAATCATCACTTTAAGATTATAATTATTCAAATTTACTATGCAGAAATGGTTTTCGGGAATTCTTTTGGTAAAAATAGCCATCCTATATTTTTTATTATAATACATTTAAAAAACACGCTTAAATCGTTCTTCAATTAGCTATTTATCACCATGATTGATTTACAAACACTTAATCTTAGGGTAATGTTTTATTTAATTGTAAATTAGATTTTTACATTGTATAAAAAATATCTAATTCTACATTTATACTTATCAACAAGTCTGTTGATATCTGTTCTTAATAAACTGAAAATCATTAACGACTTTTCAACATTTTTTGTTAATTAAATTTAGTAGCACGTTTACAAGTTTTTAAAATTAGCTCTTGATATTTTCATTTAGATTTCTTAATGAAAAAAAATCCTCAAAAAACCTTCATCAACCTTTCAAAAATAATCCACAGGATTACCCACAGAAAATAGGGGTTATCCTCAGGTTTATACACTAGAAATTTATCCACAAAAGACTGTTGATAGTACTTATCCACAGTTGTGAATAAAAGCATTAAATTGATTATTATTAGCTAAATAATACGTTGATAAGTCTGTTAATTTTGTTCATAACAAATGATAAACTAAATAACAAAGAATTTAAATAATGACTTATCAACGGATATATTATATATAATAGTTTTTAGTATTTATAAAAAAGAAAAAGGTCTATAACTAATATATATTGATTCAATTGTTCAAGTTGAAAAACTGGGGCTTTTGTCTATCTTTGGAAAACAATTTTTTGAATATGGCATCCATTACTCAATATCAGTATATCGTGGCGGTAGATACTTATCGTCATTTTGCTACGGCGGCAGACAAATGTTTCGTGAGTCAGCCCACTTTAAGTATGCAAATAAAAAAGCTAGAGCAGGAGTTAGAAGTGGTCATTTTTGATAGAACAAAACAGCCTGTTTTACCCACTGATGTCGGTAAAAAAATTATTGAGCAAGCCCGCAAAATTTTGAGTGAGGACAAGAAGATAAAAGAGCTCATAAATTTTCATAATAATGAAATTTCTGGGAGCCTAAAAATAGGAATTATACCTACTTTGGCAAATACGGTTATCCCTCGTTTTTTAGGAACATTTAAGAGGAAGTATCCGCAAGTTTGCCTAGAGATTGAGGAATTGAAAACAGAACAAATTTTAGAGCGTTTAAATAAGGATTTGATCGATGTAGGGATTCTCGTAACTCCATTGCCAAACGAAGAGGCAATAACAACTATTCCCGTGTTCTATGAGGATATCAAAATCTACGTAAATAAAACACATGATCTATTCTCAAAAGAACAAATTAAGACTACTGATCTTGATACAGAAGATTTATGGTTACTGAATACTGGGAACTGTTTTCAATCTCAAGTAATCAATCTTTGTGCGCATAGAGGAACCGATAATAGCCATACAGGTTGTGAATACAAATATCAAAGTAGTTCTTTTGAAACGCTCATAAAAATGATTGATAGGGAAGGAGGGTTTACATTGTTACCAGAATTAACCGTTTTAGATTTGGAGGATTCTAAACTGAAACATATAAAAGAATTTTCTGATTTTACTCCTTTGCGGGAAGTGAGTATTGCGGTATCAAGAAATTTTTCGAAGGAAAGATTGGTATCTTTATTGGAAGAATGTTTAAAATCGGTTGTCTCACCCGTGATGCATTATCGAGAAAGAGGTCAAATTGTAGAATGGAAATAAAAGATATGAAAAAGTTTTTGCTGGTGGTCCTTAGTTTAGGATTTTTTACAAATTCGCTCAAGGCACAAAAAATAGAAGGAAAATTTCAAGCCAATTACCCAGGAGGTGATAAAATTGAACTTCACATTTACGAAGGAAACAAAACAAAAAAAGTTTCTGAAGTAAATATTACGAATGGACGGCAATTTATCTTTAAAAATGAAAAACGCCCTGTTGGGTTGTATAAAATAAAAGATCCAAAAACCAAACAAGGATTTGACATAATATTAAATAACCAAAAGGAAATAATGTTCTTTTTTAATTCTAATTCACTTAGAGAATCGAGTGTTTCTGAGTTAGAGAATTCACTATATACAACGTATCAAAATTCACTTAGAAGAAAAAATATCGTTCTTCAAGGCATCAAGAAAAATTTGTCGATTCCTAATCTTAGTCAAGAAAAGAGAAAAGCCTATATGGAAAGTATTCAGAAAACCGAAATGCAACATTTCAAGAAAGTTTCTGAATTGGTAGATAAGGGACCAAAAACATTTTTCACCGCCATGATTTTGGCACTCGACCCCGATAATAAAAAGGAGATGAGTAAATTTTGGGATGATTATGATTTTAAAGATACACGCTTGCTAAACACTCCAGTTTTATCAAAAAGATTGTCTCAATTCATCGTGAGATACGGGCAAGGACAGAAGTATAAAATGATGGACTGTGTAGATGAGTTTATGGGAAGAGCAAAAGTAACACAGGAGGTTTATGAGTTTGCTGCTTATCAAATGCTCGAAGGATTTCATAATAGCGGATTTAAAGATATTTCGAAATATATAATGGACGAATATATTTATGGAGAAGACTGTGGAGGAGATTTTAAGGTGAGTGACTTGCTAAAAAAGAAAGGAGAATCTTTCAAGAAACTCTCGGTAGGAGCGGTAACTTTTGATTTTAAAGCTCCTGATGACAAAGGAAAGAATATCAGATTCTCAGATATTGTATCAAAAAATAATTATACCATGCTTTTCTTTTGGTCTAGCTGGTGTAAGCACTGTGAAGAACAAATGCCAGAAATAGAAAGACTGTATGACGTTTTAAAAAAGCACAAAGTAGAATTTGTAGCATTCTCTATGGATAATTATAAGGCCGCTTGGCAAGATGCTTTGAAGAAGCAGAAAAAAGATTGGGTGAATGTTTCAGATCTTAAAAAATGGGATTCACCAATTGCAGATGATTTTAGAGTAATAAAAACCCCTTCATTTTTTATTGTCAATAATAAAAGACAACTCGTAGCTGCACCAAGACATATAGGTGAGGCAAAGAAAGTATTTGCCAAGATTGCTGAAATTGGCGGTTTATAGTGAATCTATATCAATTAGTTTTTAACCCTCTTTGAAACGTTTACAGACTTTTCGGGAGGGTTTTGTTTTGGAGAAAATGTCCATTAGGAGAGCTTTAATAATAGAAACTATTGGCTTCATAAAACTCTGTTTTTGATTATAATATAAGTTATAGCCTTTATGGTGTTAATTTGCTGAATATCATAATCCCCCTTTGAAGGGGGTAAGGGGGATGTTACACAAAGTAAACACCTATAGAAAGAAACTATTGGCTATATAAAACTCTGTTTTTGATTATAATATAAGTTATAGCTTTCGTGGTGTTAATTTACTGAATATCATAATCCCCCTTTGAAGGGGGGAAGGGGGATGTTACACAAAGTAAATACCACCTATAAAAAGAAACTAAAAAATGCTATTCGATAATGAAACAAGATGCAACATCCCCCTTACCCCCTTCAAATAGCTTGTCCCGACTATTCGGGAGGGATTTGAATTACAGAGCTTGTCCTAACTTTTCGGGAGGGTTTTGTTTTGGAGAGAATATCCAGTAGGAGAGTTTTAATAATAGAAACTATTGGCAATATAAAACTCTGTTTTTAATTATAACGAGAGTTATAACGTTAAGTAAATTCCAATTAACATCTTATAATTTAGTACCTTTGCAGGTCAAAATTATTATAAAGTGCTGATATTTAACTACGAAACGGACTTTCAATTAGAGCAAGAAGAAAATATCCAATTATGGATTTCTAAACTCATTGAAGAAGAATCTCTAACAGAAGGTGATATCTCTTATATTCTTTGTGATGATGAGTATCTTCTTAAAATAAATAGAGAATATTTGAATCATGACTATTACACGGATATTATCACATTTGATTATGTGGAAGATTCGGTAATTAGTGGTGATTTATTTATCAGCATAGAACGCATAAAGGATAACGCAGAATATTATCAAGTCAATTTCGGAGATGAATTACTTCGAGTACTTTGTCATGGAGTACTGCATCTTTGTGGTTACAAAGATAAATCTGACGAAGATGAAAAACTCATGCGTACAAAAGAAGATTTTTATATAACCCTTTATAAAAAAATGTTCCACGTGGAACAATAGGTGAAATTATGTTTGGAGAAAAACCATATAAGGTAATCGTTGTAGGAGGTGGACATGCGGGTTGTGAAGCAGCTCATGCTGCCGCAAAGATGGGTGAGCAAACACTTTTGATTACCATGAATATGCAAACTATCGGGCAGATGTCTTGTAATCCTGCCATGGGAGGTGTTGCAAAAGGTCAAATAGTTAGAGAAATAGACGCTCTTGGAGGAATGTCAGGAATTATCACTGACGAAACCATGATCCAGTTTAAAATACTCAATAGATCCAAGGGACCTGCTATGTGGAGTCCACGAGCTCAATCAGACCGAATGCGTTTTGCAGATCGATGGAGAATAGAGCTTGAAAAACAAGAAATGTTGGATTTCTGGCAAGATATGGTTACTGATCTTATTGTGGAAGATGGAATAATAAAAGGTGTGAAAACACAGTTAGGAATGACCATTTTTGCAGAAACAGTTATACTAACAAACGGTACTTTTCTGAATGGAAAAATCCATATAGGAAATAAACAATTTGGTGGAGGACGTTCTGGCGAACATGCTGCAAAAGGACTTACAGAAGCTTTACAAGAACTCGGTTTCGAATCGGGTAGAATGAAGACAGGAACCCCACCAAGAGTGGACGGAAGAAGTCTGGATTATTCTAAAATGGAAGAACAACCAGGAGATGAAAATCCCTTAAAATTTTCTTATACGCAAACCAAAGTATTGGAAAAGCAAAGAAGTTGTTATATCACTTATACCAATCCTGAAGTACATAAAATTTTGGAACAAGGATTTAGTGAATCACCCATGTTTCAGGGCAGAATAAAAGGACTTGGACCAAGATACTGCCCATCTATTGAAGATAAAATCACTCGTTTTTCTGAGCGAAATAGACATCAAATATTTGTAGAACCCGAAGGAGCGGAAACCTGTGAAATCTATGTTAATGGATTTTCTACTTCCTTGCCAGAAGAAATACAATATCAAGCACTGAAATTGATTCCAGGTTTTGAAAATGTGAAAATGTTTAAACCAGGTTATGCGATAGAATATGATTATTTTCCGCCAACACAATTGAGAAGAACACTTGAAACAAAAAAAGTAAACGGACTTTATTTCGCAGGGCAAATTAATGGAACTACAGGCTATGAAGAGGCAGGATGTCAAGGATTGATAGCTGCTATAAATGCCGTAAGAAAAATAAGAAAGGAAGAGGAATTTGTTTTATTGAGAAATGAAGCTTATATCGGCGTTCTGATAGATGATTTGGTAAACAAAGGAACAAATGAACCTTATAGAATGTTTACCTCAAGGGCAGAATATCGCTTATTATTAAGACAAGATAATGCAGATATTAGACTTACCGAAAAAGGTTATCATTTAGGTTTAGCTGATGAAAATCGTCTTGTTAGATTGAAGGAAAAACTTGAATATGCAGATCAATTAGATGCATTTATTCAGAAAGAATCAGCAGATCCAGTTCTTGTAAATCCTATTTTAGAAAGAATCGGTTCGCAAATTTTGAAACAAAAAAACAAAATAAAGAACGTACTTTCTAGACCCAATGTAAGCTTCAAAGACCTAGAAGTTTTGCCAACAATCAAGGAATATTATGAGCAAAACGGAAGAGATGAAGAAGCCATTGAGCAAGTAGAAATTCTTACAAAATATAGTGGATATATAAAGAGAGAAGAAGATAATGCCAAGAAACTAGAGAAGCTAGAACAAACAAAAATACCCGCTTGGGTAAACTTTGAAGAAATCCCTTCTTTAAGTTCTGAGGGAAAGAATAAACTCAAAGAAATTAAACCAGGAACTATCGGTCAGGCATCAAGAATTTCTGGAGTTTCTCCCTCAGATGTAAGTGTGCTTTTAGTCTATATGGGAAGATAAATAAAAGTTCCACGTGGAACAATTCATGTTTTTTAGCCAGAAAATTTTAAATAATTGTAAAAAATAAGCCTGTGAAAACTCAATTTCACAGGCTTATTTTATCGTAAAGCAGATGATTATTATTCATCAATTTCTATATCTTGGATAGGAATCATATCTACACGAGTAGCATGTCTTCCTCCTTCAAATTCTGCAGCTAAAAATGCTTCAACGATTTCCAAAGCTTCTTTTTCTGAAACAAAACGAGCAGGTAAAGAAAGAATATTAGCATCATTA
Organism: Flavobacteriales bacterium; assembly: GCA_025210805.1. Lineage (NCBI taxonomy): Bacteria > Pseudomonadati > Bacteroidota > Flavobacteriia > Flavobacteriales > Flavobacteriales bacterium. The sequence continues at coordinate 201,870 of JAOAQX010000007.1, read as the reverse complement.
TGTTGGCGAGCCAAACTCGCTATTTCTGCATTCCAACAAAGTGCAGAACGAACAGCTTGATGCTTATTTACAGTCATATTAATTCCATTTCCACTTCCACAAAGAACAATCCCAAGTGATTCTTCATCCGTATGTAATAACTCAAAAGCTACGGCATGCGCATATTCAGGATAGTGAACACTATTTTCTGTAAAAGGTCCGATATCTTGAACGTTAATTCCTTTTGATTCTAATAAAGCAACAATCGCTTTTTTATAACTCACACCAGCGTGATCTGATCCAATGATAATTTTCATGACTTTTTTTTACAAAAGTAAACTATTATCTGAATTGAAATAAATAGAAGCGTTTAATAAAATGAATATCCATGATGCTTATTGAAAATATAAAGCAAATGAAATATTTAAAGTGAAAACAAAAATATTTGTTTAATATAGAAACTTAAAATTTCGAATAATGAACAATCAAATTTTGTCAAAATCTGATATTATGGCTTCCTTTTTAGGACATGCGATAGGTGATGCTTTGGGTGTACCTGTAGAATTTTCGACAAGAAAGTCTCTTATCAAAAATCCGGTTACTAATTATAGAGGATATGGGACTTGGAATCAACCACCAGGTACGTTTTCTGATGATTCTTCTATGATGTTTTGTACAGCAGAAAGTTTATGTAAAAGTTTTTGTTTAGATGATATGGCTCAGAATTTTGTTAAGTGGTATCGCGATGGATTTTGGGGAGCCCATAATAAGGTTTTTGATATTGGAAATACCACAAAAGAAAGTATAGAGAGAGTAATGAAGGGCGAAAATCCTTTATTTAGCGGGGCTTTTTTTGAAGAAAATAACGGTAATGGATCATTGATGAGAATTCTTCCAATGATATTTTTCTTAAAAAATGAAAATGATATCAATAAAAGATATTCTATGATTAAAAAAGTATCCTCGATAACACACGCTCATTTTAGATCAATTTTTTCATGTTTTTTGTTTGTAGAATTTGGTTTAGAATTATTAAAATTTGATACTGAAAAAGCTTATAAAATAGCCATTGACAATGTGAAGAATTATGCAGAAATTCAAGAATTTAATAGTAACGAGTTAATTTTGTTTGATAGAATATTATCAGGTAATCTAATGTCTATTGTTGAAAACGAAATACAATCTGGAGGATATGTTCTTAACACTTTGGAGAGTGTTATATGGTGTTTGTTGAACTCGAACTGACAAGAGTGATAAAATTTTTGACTCCACTGTATTCCATCAAAAACCACTCGAACTGACAAGAGTGATACTATTTTACTTCTCTGTCAGTTCGAGTGATTTCTTTGAAGAGAAACGGAAAAGAAATTGTATCGAGAACTTTTTTGACGATCGTATGTTGTTCTCGATACAATTTTTGACTCCATTGCATTCCATCAAAAACCACTCGAACTGACAAGAGTGATGCAATTTTGATTCCACTGTATTCCATCAAAAACCACTCGAACTGACAAGAGTGATGCAATTTTTGACTCCATTGCATTCCATCAAAAACCACTCGAATTGACATAGAGATGCAATTCAATACCATAAATGACATTAAATGTGAAAATTGGTTTAAAATTGAACATTTCATTAAAAAATGTGCTTTTTGAGAGAAAATCTATCAATTTTTGGGCAATTTTGTCTAAAGATTGTCACTTGTATTAAAAATGTAAAGATATGCGTATTGCAGTTGTAGGAGCCACAGGTTTAGTGGGTTCCAAAATCATAAAATTGTTAGAAGAACGTAATTTTCCTGTAAAAGAGCTTATTCCTATTGCTTCTTCATCTTCTGTGGGTAAGAAAATTAATTTTCAGAATAGAGAATTTAACATAATAACAGCGGATGAAGCATTAAAACTCGAAATGGATATCGCACTTTTTTCTGCGGGTTCTGAGACTTCAATAAAATATGCTCCATTGTTTGCTGAGAAAGGAACATTTGTAATTGATAATTCTTCGGCATGGAGAATGCACAAAAAGATTCCTTTGGTAGTTCCAGAAATAAACCCTGAAACAATTTCTGAAGAAACTAAAATAATAGCCAATCCAAATTGTAGTACCATTCAAATGGTTTTGGCTCTTTTTCCACTTCATAAAAACTATGGACTAGACAGAATTGTTGTTTCCACTTATCAATCGGTTAGTGGAACAGGAAAAGCGGCTTTAGATCAAATGAATCATGAAAGGCAAGGAGAAGACTCAGCAAAAGTTTACCCATACCCTATTGATCAAAACTGTATTCCTCACTGTGATGTTTTCCTAGAGAATGGTTACACAAAAGAAGAAATGAAACTGGTTCATGAAACACAAAAAATATTAGGTGATTCCTCTATTAGAGTTTCTTCTACAGCCGTAAGAGTACCCGTAACGGGAGGACACAGCGAAAGTGTTAATGCAAGATTCAAAAAGGATTATGAGCTTTCAGATGTACGCAAAATGCTTCATGAGCAAGAAGGAATAGTTCTAAAAGACAATATTGATACATTAACCTACCCTATGCCGCTTTATGCAAAGGAAAAAGACGAAGTTTTTGTGGGAAGATTAAGAAGAGATGAATCTGATGACAATACTTTAAACATGTGGATTGTGGCAGATAACCTTAGAAAAGGTGCTGCAACCAATGCCGTTCAAATTGCCGAATATTGTTTAAAATTCTTTTAGGAATCTCTAGTATAACAAAAGAGCTAAATTCATAGTGATTGAATTTAGCTCTTTTTTTCCTTAATACCTTATTGAACCTTCAAGTAAATTATAAGGCATAATTCACCTTAAAAATGAGCATTCTTGGTTGAACATAATAGTTCGTTGTAGAGCTTATTTGATCAGAAAAAGAGTTCGCATTTATTTGTTGAGTATTCAATAAATTGGTCATCCCCAAAGACCACTCCCATTGGCTATCCTCATTCTTTTCATAAGAAATTCTACTATTAAGGAAATCATAAGTATTCAATGCCTCACCTTCTTGTGCATATCTATAAAAGCTGTAGTCTGCTTGAAATGTCCAAGAATCTTTTATTCTCCATTCCACTTCCAAAAAAGGTCTGTTTGTGGTGTAGTTTTGTGTATTTCTATGGTTGTCAAATTGATCATAATTATGCTGATATCCAATTTCAAAATTAGGTCCTTTATCAAAATTGGTTCTTAGGCTTGCTTTATAAAGTTGTGTAAAAGAATTTGATTCTACTATTTTGTTTTCCAAAGTATTAAAGTTGTTTTTTAATCCAATTCTGGTATTAAAGTTTAGCTTTATTTTCCCAATAGATTGATCCACTTTACCTCTAAGTGTCCAAGACTCGTCCTCTACCGAAGAGTTTATTATTGAAGAAATGGCATTGATTCCCTCATACACAAAGTTATTTTTAATAGCATCTTGATTTCTGTTATAACTCAATTGTGCATTAACTGATGTTCCATTGTAAAAACTAAAACTGCTATATGCCAAGCTATAAGTATCATAAATACCATTTTGAATCCCGTTATTTCCTTGATAAATACTTCTGTAGTTATTTAAAACATAGGAATTTATATAGGAGTAAACATCTGCAAAATGTGCCGTACGGTTGTAGTTGAATCTAATATTTTCATTTTCTTTGAAGCGATATTCTAACATGAGTTTTGGAGATAAAAAACCTTTATTTTTGGAGTTTAATTGTCCTTTTTGTTCATCTTTAATATGATATTGATGGTAGGTGAAGCTAGGATTGATTAACCACTTCCCTATCAAGTGTCGATAATTAACTCCTGCAAACAAATCATTGAATGAAAACAGTATATCATTATTAAATTTATCATCCGAAAAACCAATTTTTGTTTGTTCTTGGAATTGAAAAATACCTGAGTTAAAGTTTTGATTACTATAAGTGTTACCTAAAGTGAAACTGATATTTTGTTTTTTATTAAACACCCAATAATAATCTATTAAACCATCTAGTTTATTTGTGTTTATTTTTTTATTTTGCCCGATACCAATAGGCATATTAATATCAAAATTTTGATAAGGAAACAGCGTTGAAAACGGTAGAGATGCATTGCTTTCTAAATTGTTAAATTCTGCTTCATAAAAGGGATTTTCTTTAGACCAAAGATGTTTAATATCTATACTGATAATATCTTGGTTATCGAGTGTTTTGTAGATATTTAAAGATTGGTTGACAGATGCGGGATCGGCATTCCTATATTCCTGGATATTATTTTCTATTTTAGAGGATTGCGAATGAATATCAACCGTTTCTTGTTCATCTGAAATTTTTCCAAAAAGGGTATAATTTATCTGTAGGTTTTCATCTTTTTTATACACTAAACTTACTTTTCCTAGTGCTAATGTATTTTCTTGATGAGTGATTCTATTAGAGCGTTCAAGCTCTTGATCTTTAAGAAAAAGACTGGTTTTAGCTTCTCTCATATCTGTTTGATTTCCACTATAAACAAAGAAAGTGTTTAAACGCAATTTTTCATTGAACTCATAATCCAAATTTAGCGCACCAAACTGCGTTCCTATTTCTTCGGCTCTGTTGTTTTTCATACTCGAAAAACCCAAATTATCTGAGCTTAGTGCTAATGAAGTTCCCTGATTACGACCTTGTATTCCTCCTGTGAATCTAAAAAAATCTCGTCTGGTGAATGGAATATCTCCATTATTATTAAAGTTTGTGAGTACGTTTACGCTCAATTTCGGGCTATAATAGAATAATTTTGGGTTCACAATATACCTATTTTCGTAACCTATTCCTGCCGAAATATCTCCAAACCAAAAGTTCTTTTTACCTTCTTTTAGTTTGATGTTTAATGCGATATTATCTTGGTTATTTCTTACATTTTGGAGTTGTTTAATATCAGAAAAATTCTTGAGAACCTCTATTTTAGAAACCGCATCTGAAGGAATATTTTCTACGGCAATTTTAGAATCACCGTCAAAGAATTTTTTTCCCTCAACAAGCACCGTTTGTACTGTTTTTCCTTCTACTTCCACTTCTCCATCCTCATTTACTTCTACTCCTGGTAAGTTTTCCAAAATATCTCCTAGTTTTTTTTCTGTTCCGTTTGTGAAGTCATCAGCATGATAAACTATGGAATCTCCTTTTACCATTATGGGAATATTTTCCACAAGTTCCACCTCACCCAGAGTGGCATTTTGTTCTTTCAGAATAAGATCTTTTTGAATGGGCTGTGTAGTAGTGTTTATTATTAAACTATCTGATATATAACCGATAAAACTCGTTTTGACAAGATAAGTTTCATGAGCGTTTAGGCGTAGTTTAAAACGGCCATTTAGATCAGTAATTCCAAAACTTTCCATTTTGCTTTCCCCTTTTTTAAAGCTCATTAAATTAGCTGAAGGAAGCGGTTTTCCATTTTCATCCAATACATGCCCTGTAAATGTAATGTGGTTTTGAGCGTAAGAATTGGCAAAAAATAGAAACATTACTATATAGACGAATTGATATTTCATATCGTTGTATTTTAGTGTAAATCTTCCTCTAAATTATTTTCTTCTTTGGTGTGATCTGCGTCTATTTTTCATCTGTTGTTCAATCTCTTTTGTTTTCTTTACAAAAAGTGCATCGTATTCTGATTTACTGATCTTTTTGCCTCCTTTGGGTTTTTCTATTTCTTTGGCTTCTTGACTATTTAATTGAACTTTAGAACAAAGAAAAGTAAGACTGTTCGTTTTTAATTCCAATATTAAACCTGGTAGTCCATTGAATTTGTCAGGTCCATAAGGAACAGGAATATCTAAGGTAAACCAAGCAATGATTTCACTCTCTATTTGCTCAATTTTTTGTTTTTCTGACCGTTTTTTGCCAAATTTTGGCTCAAATGGAGGATATTCTTTCGTTTTTGCCAATGCTTTGACACAAGTATATTTTCCTATTTTTTTTGTTTCACCCGTAATCTCCCATTCAAAATTGCCTAGTGCATTCTGTATAGAAAATGTTTTACCATACATCTCGCGTTTATCAATTGTTTGTTGAGCTTTCGTATCTACAAAGTATTGAGAACTTCCTTGGTTGAGTAAAGTGCTCATCATTGCCATTCTTTTTGCTCTATGGCTAGATGAGGCACTTTCAGCACTTTCATTATTGGGTTTTGTATAAAGTGATCTTCCTTTTGAATCAAATTGTAAAACATATTGTTTCATAGACGCTTCATTGAGCATCCCTTTTATGCGTTTTTGTCTTTCAGGTGGAGCCTTCATATTTGAAAAATCGATAATAACTTTTGATTTAACGGTGTAATAAGCAGTACCTTCAAGTGTACTTTGAGCATTGCTAGATAGTGTCCATCCAAAAATCAAACAGAGGGGTAATAAAAGTGTTTTCATGGCTTTGTTTTTTTAATTATGTTACCAAGGGTTGAAAACACGATATAATACCGTTTACGTTGTTAATTTGCCCATATATTTTGTTCCTTTTTCGGAGTTTTTCGTTGTAGAACATCTCTTAATCCTCCTCCTGAAAAGTAAGAACAACTCTGGAATTCAAATCCCCCTTTGAAGGGGGTAAGGGGGATGTTGCATCTTGTTTCATAATCGAAATAGCATTTCTTTAGTTTCTTTTTATAGGTGTTTACTTTGTGTAACATCCCCCTTCCCTTCAAATAGCTTGTCCCGACTTTTCGGGAGGGCTTATAACTGTGAGTAAATTAACACCATAAAATGATATAATTTCGAAATTTGTGATTATCAACCTTGGTGCATATTGCTAATTTCATTCTTTATTTGAATCATTTACAATACAATATATTTAGACTCGTTTTTCATAGACCAAATTCCAAAAACACTCGACAAGTCTTTTTATTACAATTTGTAATAGGGATTTTATGAATATTAACAAGATGTTTTTAAGCTTTTCCTCTAGCTTTGTTATATTTGGGGAAAACTTACAATATGAAAAGGTGGTATTTAGCTTTAGCATGGTTGCTATTAGCGCAATTTTCTTTTGCTCATGATTATTATTTTTCTATTACAGAAATAGATTATAATGAACAAAAAGGGACATTGGAGATGAGTATAAAAGTTCATACTCACGATTTAGAGGTGGCATTTAAGAAAATGGGAACCACTTGTGAGAAAAGTATTCAACAAAGTCGTTTTGTAGGTCAAGCAGATATATGTCTGTCAGATTATTTTGGATCTCATTTAAAAGTTTTTCAAAACGGAGTGAAACTCTCTCCTATTTTTGTTGGGAAAGAAGAACATTTAGATGGAAATTCTTTTATTTATTTTGAATTCAAAGGAGTCAAAAAAGCTGAAGCAATAGAAGTAGTAAATACTATTTTAATAGCTCATTATAGTGATCAAAGAAATATTGTTCATTTCAAAAAATCTCCTCAAAGTAAAAACAATACCTTTTATTTTAATGGGATCAATACCCATCATACTTTCGAACTTAAATAAGCTCACTTATGAAGAATCTTTTCTTTTTATCTCTTTTTGCAGTAAGTATTGCATTTGGTCAAAACCAGTTTTATAACAATAATAAGTTTAAACAGCTTAAACAAGAACTTGCAACACCCAATGTGTATAGAGCGGCAAGTGGAGCACCAGGACACCAGTATTACCAAAACAATGCTCACTACTGGATGAGTATTGAACTGGATGACGAAAACCAATCTATAAAAGGAGACGAAACCATAGAATATGTCAATAATTCACCTGACAATCTAGAATATCTTTGGCTACAGCTAGATCAAAATATCCGTAAAAAAGATTCGGATAGTAAAATGGCTGCTCGAATGAATTTTAGTTCCAAAACACATTCTTATTACCTTAAAAGGATGCATACGGAGTTTGATGGAGGTTTTAAAATAGAGCAAGTTACTAGTGCATCGGGTAAAAAATTGGATTATACCATCAACAAAACGATGATGCGTATAGACTTAGTAAAACCATTGAAGCCAGGACAAAAATATAAGTTCAAAATAAAGTGGAACTATAATATAAATGACAGAGATAAACTAGGTGGTCGGTCTGGTTTGGAATACTTCAAAAAAGAAGATAATTACCTTTATACCATTGCACAGTTTTTTCCAAGAATGTGTGTGTATTCTGATATTGAAGGATGGCAAAACAAACAATTTTTAGGTAATGGTGAATTTGCACTTCCTTTTGGAAATTATGATGTAAAAATAAAGGTTCCTTCTGATCATATTGTATCGGCTACGGGTGTGTTGCAAAACGCAAAATCTGTACTTACAAAAAAGCAACTCAACCGTTTTAATAAAGCCAAGAAAACCTATGACAAGCCTGTTTTTATTGTAACCGAAGAAGAAGCAATAGAAAACGAAAAGGAAAAAGCAACAAGAAATAAAACATGGCATTTTAAAGCGAAAAATGTAAGAGATTTTGCATTTGCTTCGTCCAGAAAATTTATTTGGGATGCCATGGCAGTAAAACAGCAAACAAAAGATGTATTAGCCATGTCTTTTTACCCAAAAGAGGGAAATCCGCTTTGGGAAAAATACTCTACTCATGCTGTAGCCCAAACCTTGGAAACCTACTCACGTCATACCTTTGACTACCCTTATCCTGTAGCCATTTCTGTTCACACAAAAAGTATCGGGATGGAATACCCAATGATCTGTTTTAATGGAGGAAGACCCGAAGCCGATGGAACGTATTCGGCGAGAACAAAATACGGAATGATCTCCGTAATTATCCATGAAGTAGGTCATAATTATTTCCCAATGATTATCAACTCCGATGAAAGACAATGGACTTGGATGGATGAAGGTTTAAACACTTTTTTACAGTTTCTTACAGAACAAGATTGGGATTTAGATTATCCTTCACGTCGTGGACCTGCACACAAAATTGTGGGCTATATGAAAGGAGAAAAAAGTAATATTATGCCTATTATGACCAATTCTGAGTCATTACTACAGTTTGGGAATAATGCTTATGGAAAACCTGCCACTGCACTCAATATCCTTAGAGAAACGATTATGGGAAGAGAACTGTTTGATCATGCTTTTAAGACCTATGCACAGCGTTGGATGTTTAAACACCCTTCACCTGCCGATTTTTTCAGAACCATGGAAGATGCTTCGGGAGTGGATTTAGACTGGTTCTGGAGAGGATGGTTTTTTACCAATGAACATGTGGATATTGCACTAAATGATGTAAGAGAGACCTCAGTAAAGAAGGAATCACCTAAAGAGGCTTATCAACACATAAAGGAAGACAAGGAAACATTAAGAAACAAAGAAATTACCTATTCTAGAAACAAAAAAAGAACCGAAAAAACACGTTTAGAACGCTATCCAGAACTTAGAGACTTCTATAATGATTATGATGCGGATAAACCATCTAAAAGCGATTTAGAAGCTCATGAGACGAATATGAACCACTTAGAAGCGTATCAAAAAACGATGCTAGAAAATGAGTTCTATTACTATGCAATGGACTTTGAAAATATTGGAGGTTTGGTCATGCCCATAATTTTGGAATTTACTTTTGAAGACGGAAGCAAAGAAACCAAATATGTTCCCGCAGAGTTTTGGGTAAAGGACAACGTAAAAGGAACAAAAACCTTTTGGTTTACCAAAAAAGTTACTCAAATAGAGCTAGATCCTTTCTTAGAAACAGCCGATGTAGATAGAAATAACAACCACTGGCCAAGTAAAAAGGAGGCTTCAAGATTCGAAATTTTCAAGAAGAAAAGAAAAAGCTATAATCCTATGCGTGATGCTCAATAATGCATGAATAAACTTTTAAAAAAACCACTAATTAGGAAACTAGACTCTCATTGGTGGTTTTTTTGTTTTTGGAAAAATCGTTAATTTAGTATCATTATCAAAGTGGTTATATTTTGATTACTATGAGTTTATATCATCTATGGTGTTGCTTTACTGGTAAAATGTTGCATTATAAAACTTATTATGAGTGAAATGAAGTAAGTGAGGGATTAACAAATAATAGGTATTGAATATGGATAAGGGATTTTTAAAGAAAAGTATAAATATTTTGATTATATCAATGTCCTTTTGCGTTTCTTGTGATAAGAAGGAAAGAATGATGGAATTTGTTTCAAGACAGCAATATGAAGGTGTTGTGGTAGATAAATTCATAGACAAGAGAAATCATGCTACACAGACTTTATTGGTGGGTTCAAGAAAGTATGATTTACCAACTCCTCTTTTCGACCAAATAGAGATAGGCGATTCTATTGTTAAAAAAAAAGGATTTTATACAATCGAACGTTATAGGATGTCAAAACTAAAACTTATTGCTTATAACAGTTTTAGTAGTTATTATCCAATTGATACGAACTACTCCCCCGCTAACGAAAACACTCAGTAAATCCCCAGCTCCCCCCAATAAAAACACGGAGCATTAAATTTTTCAATTTCAGAAAGTAGAACATGGATATGGAAATTCGATTAATCACATTATTACTAGGAATTAGCTTTATTTCCTGTAATAACCCGATAGGTACACAGATTAAAGATCACGGAGAAAAGTCATTTAATGGAGTTGTAAAACGTTTGTATTATGACAAAATGGATCATGGAGCGTTTAAAGCTATTCTTCAGGATGGTAATGAAGTAGTTTATGTAACTAAAGATATTTATGATGCCCTGAAAGTTTCAGACTCAATTGAAAAGCATAGTGGAGACTATCATGTATATCAATTTAGGAATGATAGCTTAATTAATGTCTTTTTTTACAATGAGATGAACTCATATATGCCATTGGACACCAATGCAAGAAATGCACATTTTTGGTTAGAAAGGTATAAGCAATCTAAACGGTAGTTTTTAATTGGAAGTCGGTACGTAAAATGATATAACTATATGTTTGTAATCATTACTATTTTTATCATTTTCCTTTTCAGCCAATCTTAATTTTGATAAAGTTAGGGGCTTCATTTTAAACTGCTAAAAATTTATATCCAAAAGTGGATTTATATTCTTGCTTTCGTAATTTTAGGACTTATTTTGATACAGGTTTTATTTTCGATTTATACTCCAATTAATTATAACTAATCATGTTTAAAAACTTTATAAAGCACTTTTTATTTATTGTTACTCTTACCTTGGTTTCCTGTAAAAATAACTTAGAAACAGAGAGTGGAAACATTTTAAAGATAATAAAAGAAAAAAATGATCGTTCTTTAGTTATTGAGGATTTCAGTATAATACGTAAAGAGAATTTTCCGAATAATATCAGTGAATTTAGTTATTTCAATAAAGATTATACTCAATATATCTTGTATATTGATAATGAAGCGGGATCTCAATATGAACGTATTTTTGAGAATAGAGTCGGTAACGAATTTTCTTATAGGGGTTTCAATGGGAAAGACACTGTTTTTCACTTTATCAGTCCACGAAAACTACCTTTGTTTTACTATCTTTTAACAAGAAAATATGAAGATGAAATAGTTGTCATATCTGGTAAATACTATTTAAATGCTAATTCTTGTTTTGATTGCGAAATAGCTCCTAGGTATAATATGAATACCTACCAAAAAAATTTTTACTATAAAAATGAAGATTCATTAATGAAAGTAAAGGGAGACATGGAATTGTCTATTCTCCCTGAGGATACAGTTTTAGATTCAAAAATGTTATTTACATCAGATTTTGAGATATAGCAACACCTCCGCTGTCTCAAAAAACAGTTTCTCATTCTTGAGTAAATTCTCTTTTTGGGAAACGTACAGATAGCATAAAAAATATACCATTTATGGTGTTAAGGTGCAGTTTGTCAGTGTTATTCATCAATTTTTAAATTATTATGGACTCAACTAAAGTTAAACTAACAATAGTTTTTTTATCGATATTTTCGATAGCGATTGCTCAACGTTCGAGATTAGATTCTTTTTTAGTGGCGAATAATGTCAGTCAGGCAGAGTTTATAGTGGATCACTCAAGTGAGTCAAATTATATCTATCTGCAAAACAAGCCAAAAGAACATATTTGCAAATATTTACCGTTCTATTTGAAAGAGAATAAAAGAATTGTCTCCAAGTATCAGATTCCTTCAAAAGAAACACAAATACTGTTGATTACATTTGAAGATCCTTTTTTTGATAAACTTAGAGAATTAAAGGAAAATGACTGTTTAGAAGAAATGATAAACGCTCAATATTTTGATTACGGATCAATAGGGGCAAATTTGGTAGGGCTTTATTATAACTATAATGACGCTGCAATTTATCATTACAGAAACGGTGATATTACTTGGGAAGAGTTTCTAGACTTCGTTTATTATAGGTCAATTACCCAAGTGGGTTTTCATGTGGAAGATTTTCAATGTCAATAAAGACTTTGTTTTTGCAAGTTCCAAATGGATTTAAATAAGAGATAAATTATGTGGAAAATTATTCGAAAAGTATATCAAATAATGTTTATAATATCCTCTTTAGTGTCTGTTTTTATTTTGATTAGTTCAGAAGCTAACTCTAAATATGAATTCAATAAATTTATATACTCGGAAATTGTATATTATTTGTATTCTATATGTTTTATAACAGTTTTATTCAATATTATGTATGAGTTTATGAGGCTTTTTGTAACAAAATTTAAGAATCAGAGCATTGTTCTGACTCAGCTATATTGGTTTAGTCTTTTGTTTTATCTACTAAGTAACACAGTGTATGAAGGGCTTTATTGGGTACTAGATTAAGCTTGGTTTCCTCCAAAAAACACCCATAAATAACTGTTGAGAATTAGAATGATTTAAAAAAACTCAACACCTTATCAAACATGAATAAAGAAATTACAAGTCGTTTATTTTTTATTGAATTTATCCCTTGGTATTTTACTGATATTATACTAGAAAATTCCATCTGGAGTTTTATAATCCCTTTATTTTGTTCGATTATGATAAGCTATATAGGCTGGTCGAGAAAAAATACCGTTTTTGATCGTATAATCATTATTTTTAATATTTCATTAATTATTCAGTTACTTCAAACGATAAAATATAGATTCGAAATGCCTGAATTAGTGTTGTGGTTAGTATTGCTTTCATTTTTAGCTTTAAGGATCGTGTCAACCTATGAAGCTCGTTTAAATATCATGCGACTTATAAAAAAGATTAAATAGAAAGAATAGAGTATCACAATATATAAAAACAAAGAAGGTTCGAAATTATATTTTAGTACGATTCTTCTCATTTTCTCATGCATTTTTGCATCGTTATTCTGTTGTAAATAAAACCTATTAATACCATTTACGGCTTTCGTAGAATCAGAAGAATAGGGATCACAACAGTATTGTTTGACACAAAGTTAAAATCCAAAAAATGAGAACAAGATATTACCTTCAGAATTCGAGAAAACAATTACTATTATTGTTCTTTCTATTTGCTTCACTTGGAGCACAAGCCCAAAAAGACCATCCATCAGATATTGAAAAAGGAGCAAAACTTAAAAATAGAGTGAGCCTACCCTTCATTATTGTACCACAGTTTTTTTCAAAATCATGGGAAGACAGAACAAATACCCAGCATATAGAGCTGCACTATAAGCGAGAAATTAGCAAAAAAGCTACTTTGGGAGTTAAGTTTGCAACTTGGCAATTATTTCAGCCTATGGGAATCACATGGTGGGATGGACTTTTAGACAAGATAGAAACAAAAAGTGAGTTTTACCCCGGTCATCTAAGAGAAAGAGGACTAGGAATAACTTATCAACGTACTATTTGGAAAGATTTATTTGTAACCGTTGAGGTACTACCTTTGTTTAAGACCTATTTAGACATGGATAGAAAGAAAATAGGAAACGGATTTAAACTTTATAATTCCTTCCATCTTGGATATCACTTTAGTTTCGGAAAAAACAAACAGTTCTTTATTGAGCCACAAGTGCATTCTCAGTTTTGGGTATTTGATACCAAAACCCCAGAAAGCTTTAAAGTTTTAGATGATAAATGGAGGAACTATTTCTTATTTGAGCCTAATATCTACATAGGGGTTAAGATTTAGATTAGAATGAGCATTTACAAACCACTTCCTGTTTCTTTGGGAAGTGGTTTTTGATGGAATGTAGTGGGTTCTCGATACAATTTCTTTTCCGTTTCTCTCCAAAGAAATCACTCGAACTGACAGAGATGTAAAATTGTATCGAGTATGTCAGTTCGAGTGATTTTTGATGAAATGCAGTGGGTTCTCGATAAAAATTTTCTTACGTTTCTCTCCAGAAAATTCACTCGAACTGACAGGAAAAAAATTATATTGAGTATGTCAGTTCGAGTGATTTTTGATGAAATGCAATGGAGTCAAAAATTTTATCGAGAACAAATCCTTTCCAGCAAAAAAAGGAATATCCAAAAAGCCTTCGTAATTTTACCCCACCAAACCAACCTAAATGAAAACCAAAACATTAAAGAAGAACAAAATCAATGTGGTAACACTTGGTTGTGCCAAAAACCTTTTTGATTCTGAGGTGATGATGAGCCAGTTAAAAGCAAATAACTACGAAGTAGAGCATGAATCTCAGGCTGAAGACTCGTCCATTGTAATTGTAAACACTTGTGGTTTTATAGAAAGTGCCAAGGAAGAATCTGTAAATACTATCCTACAATTTGTGGAAGCAAAGGAAGCAGGATTAATAGAGAGACTCTATGTTACAGGTTGTCTTTCTGAGCGGTATAAAGATGATTTGGAAAAAGAAATACCAGATGTAGATAAGTATTTCGGAACAAAAGACCTACCCAAACTCTTAAAAACACTGAGAGCAGATTATAAAAAAGAATTGATTGGAGAACGCTTATTAACCACTCCAGCACACTACGCCTATCTAAAAATAGCCGAAGGATGTGATAGACCTTGTTCCTTTTGTGCCATTCCTTTGATGCGTGGAAAACACCAATCTACCCCAATAGAAGAACTCTTAGATCAAGTAAGAAATTTAGTAAAAAACGGAACTAAAGAAGTCTTACTTATCGCCCAAGATCTTACATTTTATGGTTTGGATCTATACAAAGAACGAAAATTGGCAGATCTTTTAGATCAAATGGCTAAAATTGAAGGATTAGACTGGATTAGGTTACATTATGCTTATCCCGCAGGCTTCCCTATGGAAGTTATAGAGGTGATGAAAAAGCATAAAAATATATGTAATTACCTCGATATGCCTCTTCAACATGGCTCTACAAGTGTTTTAAAAGCTATGAGACGAGGAATTACTAGAGAAAAAACCACGAAACTTATTCATGACATTCGTGCAATAATACCAGATATAGCCATCCGTACCACACTTATTGTAGGATATCCAGGGGAAACCGAAGAAGATTTCCAAGAAATGATGGATTGGGTAGAAGAAATGCAATTTGAAAGATTGGGAGCATTTACTTATTCTCATGAAGAAAACACCCATGCTTTTAACTTTGAAGATGATGTTCCACAAGAAATAAAACAAAAACGAGCAAATGCCGTTATGGAACTGCAAGCTGGGATTTCTCATTCAAATAATATCAAAAAAGTAGGCAAAGTTTTTGAAGTATTGTTTGATCGTGTAGAAGATGGTTTCTTTATCGGAAGAACAGAATATGACTCACCAGAGGTGGATAATGAAGTTTTGGTTCCAGTAAGTGAAGAAAACCATATCCGAATTGGTGATTTTGCTCGTGTAGAAATCACCTCGGCAGAACCTTATGATTTATATGGAAAAATTGTTGATTAAATATCTGTTTTTATATTCTTTATTGTTCATTCCTTTTGGAATAAAGGCTCAAATTCCCGAATTTTTGGAAGGAATAAAAGCTGAGAATAAAGTCTATGATGAAGCTATAAAAACCGCTAGAATTACCGCAGAATATTCTGGACTACAAGCCCAGACGATAAAGAGTATTACCACCATTGCAGATCCAAATTTGAATTTGCTTCCTGTGGTTTCTTTAGGTTCAAAAAACAGAATTCGCTTAACTTTTGATGAGTTTGGCGAAGATCAACAATACCATTACCAAATCCTACATTGTACATATGATTGGAAATTGAGTGAAATAGATCCATTAGATTATATAGAAGGTTTTAGTCAAGCTGAAATAAGAGACTACGATTTCTCTCAAGGAGTTGCCCAAAACTATGTGCGGTATGAGCTCTTTTTTCCCAATGAAATGATGAAACCCAAAGTTTCTGGAAATTATCTGCTTGTAGTATTTGAAGAAGATGAAGAAAGAGTGCTTTTGACCAAGCGGTTTGCTGTGCAAGATGAACTGAGTATTGGAGCAAATGCGCAGGCAAATATTGCAAGAAGTCCTCAGTATAGAACCACCCACCACGAAGTAGTAGCAGAGATTTCTACAGAAGATATCCCACACTATATAATGCCCGAAGAAATACGAGTAGTGATTCAACAAAATGGACGATGGGATAATGCTATTTTTAATCCAAGAATAGGGCATATACGCAATGAAAGCTTGATTTTTGATGCATTAAACACCAATATTTTTGAAGCAGGAGCAGAATATAGAACTTTTGAAATGACTTCTCTCCTATCTTTTGGATTAGGGGTGGAGTCTATACGTAGAACTGGTACAGAAGACCAAGCACAGGTAAAAGTCAGACTTGGAGAGAACAATAACAAAGGTTATTTTAGAAATGCCGTAGATATTAATGGTGGTTATCTCATAAACCGTTTTAATAGTACGAACTCTGAACTGGAAGCAGAATATGCAAATGTCCATTTTACCTATGAATCTAAATATGGTAAACTAGAAGGAGATCTCTATGTTTTAGGAGCTTTAAATGATTGGAATTTAGACGAAAAATCGAAAATGATTTATCATCCCGACGAAAATGCCTATCGCTTGAAAATGCAATTAAAACAAGGGTATTATAACTATGCTTATATCTTTGTACCGCATATTGCCAATGCAAAAGCAACTTTTGACCTCGTGGAAGGGAATTTCTCTGAGGCAAGTAACCAGTATAGAATCTATTTTTATCATCGATCAAATAGTCAAGTACTCTCTTACGATCGTTTATTAAAAGTTCTGACTGTAAGAGCAAATTAGAATTGTATTGAGCATGTCAGTTCAAGTAGTTTTTGATGAAGTGCAGAGAGTTCTCGATACAATTTCTTTTCCGTTTCTCTCCAAAGAAATCACTCGAACTGACAGGAATATTAAATTGTATTGACTATGTCAGTTTGAGAGGTTTTTGATGAAATGCAGAGAGTTCTCGATACAATTTCTTTTCCGTTTCTCTCCAAAGAAATCACTCGAACTGACAGGAATATAAAATTGTATTGACTATATCGGTTCAAGTAGTTTTTGATGAAGTGCAGAGAGTTCTCGATACAATTTCTTTTCCGTTTCTCTCCAAAGAAATCACTCGAACTGACAGGAATATAAAATTGAATTGAGTATGTCGGTTCAAGTGGTTTTTTATGGAATGCAAAGAGTTCTCGATACAATTTCTTTTCCGTTTCTCTCCAAAGAAATCACTCGAACTGACAGGAATATAAAATTGTATTGAGTATGTCGGTTCAAGTGGTTTTTGATGGAATGCAGTGAGTTCTCGATACAATTTCTTTTCCGCTTCTCTCCAAAGAAATCACTCGAACTGACAGGAATATAAAACTGTATCGAGTATGTCAGTTCGAGTGGTTTTTGATGGAATGCAATGGAGTCAAAAATTGTATCGAGAACCCAATAAAACCTTAAAAATGAAAAGCTAAACCAACACCATTTCCAGTGATATGGAGTTTTAATTCACGCTGATTTTGAGGCGGAATATAAGCCGTTTGATTACTGTTGTAAAGATCAATGGCTTTTCGAGCCTTTCTATTTGCACCTCCTGCCAAAACTAAAGCTCCACCAATAAACCAAGCTCCAACTGCCGAAGCCTGCCAAGTAATTTGATGACCCTTAATAAGTTGTGCAATATTGATTCCAAAACAAGCACCACCCAGTCCAGATGAAAAAATTGCCGTAACAGCCTTGGTTCTAGATCTCCTGTAATTTTTTAATGCCTCAGGATAAACGGCTAATTTCTGTTTTATTTCTTTGTGAGACAGTTTTTGACCCGTTTCTGTATAAACTCCTCCATTTTTAATTTCTAGTTTTTGAGAGAATCCCATTTGAATAAATGTGAAAAAAGCACAGAAAATAATAATATTTTTCATAATAATTATTGATTGTAATGATATAGGTAAATATACAAAAAAATGAAAAAGGAAAGTGCTTTCTGTCTTGATTAGGAAGTGGTTATTTAAAATATCCTTAAAAGAACAAGCCCTTTTGGTACAAAAATTGTTTTAAATTACCTGAAACCATAATTTACCTTAATATGAAAAAATTTATCTCCCTACTGACATTTATTAGTTTTTTCAGCCTAAATGGATTCGCTATAGAAAAGGATTCTATTCCTTTTTCCAATGGTGAAACGATGCGTTTTAAGGTAAAATATGGTTTTATTAAAGCGGGTTATGGACAATTAGTAACCTACGAAAAAGAAAATAGCTACCATTTTAGAGCAAAGGGCTGGAGCACCAGTTTTTTTGATAATTTTTTTAAAGTAAGAGATTATTATGATTCTTATACTTCAAAGGATATCACCCCGCAAATATTTAAGCGGGATGTAAAAGAAGGAAGCTACGAAAGAGTGCAACAAACCACATTTGGAGGAGGAAAAGCAACTTCTAAAACAGATACTATTGACTGCCCAACGAATACCCAAGATTTAGTTTCGTTTTTCTACTATTTGCGAAAGCAAAACCTACAGAATTTAGAAATGGGAGCCAGTATAGAGGTTCCTATCTATTTAAATAACGAAGTTTTTGTAACCGAGTTTATTTATCGTGAGGACGAAGAAATGGATTCCATTCTTGGCGACGATACAAAATGCATGGTTTTCGATGTAAAAGTAGCCTCAGGACGTGTTTTTGGTGACGGAGAACCCCTAAAGGTTTGGATAACCAAAGACCATCAAAAAGTTCCTGTGAAACTCAAAACCGAATTAGCCGTGGGTTCTATCAAAATGGTTTTGGATACCTATAAATCAGGAGTTTAGAAATAACAAATATCTCATCATTTTTATTGGATAAATCATGTGGCGGGTGTTCTCGATACAACTTTTGATTCCATTGCATTTCATCAAAAACCACTCGAATTGACAAGAAATTGTATCGAGTATGTCAGTTCGAGTGATTTATTTGGAGAGAAACGGAAAAGAAATTGTATCGAGAACTCGGTAATATTCAATAATTTAAAAGTAATCATCATTTTTGTTAAAAAGAAAATTAAAAAACTAGACCGACAGGTTTTATTTGTGATTTAAGAAAAAAATAAACCAGTTTGATATTTTTTCTTATCATTGTTGAATAATTAATAATCAGCATGATAAGAAAAATTTTCTTTTACACATTTTTTTTAGGCATTCTTGTAGGGAGTGCTCAAACCACTGTAGGTCTTTCTTTTAGAGATGTCAATAGTTTTTCAGGTGAGTATTTATACAAAAATTCCAAAACAGGCATTAAAACGACAACTTCTAGTAGGAGTACTAATCTTGAATTAGGTGTGTTTGTTAATAAAATTCATAACAAAAAGCATTTAATACAAATAGAAATACAGGGGAATATAGGACATTGGAAGGAGAAGAGGTATATAGTTGCAGAAATTTTAAATTCCACAATAAATGGGGCTTCAAACTATACTCCTGCGGGATTTATAAGTGTTCAACTGTCTTATGGAAGAAGATATACTTTAGGAAAAGGTGTATCAATAGATTTTTTGGGAGGTTTACATAGTTATTTTGAGATGAATCGGGCAAGAAATTACACGACTTTAGTATCCCCTTTAGAAAATAGTGCAAATGAGTATTTGATACCTAAAGAAAGACGTGTAGGTTTCGTTCTTCAACCAAGGTTGATGAAAAAATGGGGAAAACTTCTACTCGGTCTGTCTTTCGATAATCTTCTTTATTATCAATGGCATGGTGAAAAACAGATGCAAATAAATACCTATCAGCTTGAGAAATTTCCAGATCAGTTTGAAACAAACTATATAGAAGTAAATACCCAAGAAATCAATTTAGATTTGTTGAATCCTGCTTTATTCTTTGCTTATGTTTTCTAAGAATAGATTATTAGCAGTATTAGCTTTTTCTTTTGTGTCTTTTGGCTGGGCTCAAAAGCGTGTGGAATTCTATTTTGATGGATATAAGTTTTCAGGAAATAAAGACTATAAGAATATCGTAGAAGAATCCAAAAATCCGCTCGAATTACATAAAGCACCAAATGCTTTTTCGTCTAAATGGGGAATAGAAACCAGATATTTTTACAGAGAAAAAAGCTTCATTCTTCTAGAGTATTTAAAACATCAGTATAGAAATGAATATGAAGTAATAGGTAATTATCCAGAGTTTTTGGTTCAGAAAATGAATGAAGGAGCATTCTTTGACGAAAACACTATTTCTCTTGGATTTGGAAAAGATGTGTTACCCAATAGATACTTAGATATTTCTGTTTCTGCCGCTTTATATTACCGTTGGTGGGGAAAACAAGGTGTGGCACATGAATCCTTGGAATACTTTAAATACAAAGAAAAATTTTACTATTATTTTGATAAACCAAATACATTTGCTTCTGGAATTAGAACAAAAATAAAGGTGACAAAAAGCTTTTATAAACTTCTGATTGCATTGAATTTCAATGTCAATTTGGAATATCAGAGATCATCAGGAAATATGTATTTTATAAGAACCTATTACCACCACGGTAATCATGCAAGCCATGGAATTTATTCGGGTAAGAATAACTATTTTGAGAGCACTATTTCTAGCTTTGGTATAAAATGGTTTATTCCATCTATTTCCCTTGGATATCGGTTGTGATAAAAAAAAGCATTTTATTCAGTGTAACAGAATATTATAGATATTTTTGGTAGTATAATAAAGAATTAAAATTCATGATTGAAATTTCGAAAAAATATAGTGGTAAATACTTATTTACCCTTCTATTTTTATTGAGTTATATTGCTCTAGCTCAAGAAAGCAAACCTTACTACACCAGTGCTTTATATCTTGCTGCCAAAGCAAAAACGCCCGCACAAATAACACACTCAGAGGGTTTCTATAAACCCAATATGTCTTGGGCACCAGAATTTGCTTTTGGTTATCATAGGGAAGTTTTTAAGTATAAAAAGTGGTCTCTGCATGCTAAGGTTTATATGGAGCTTTATAGCCCAATAGCCTACCGCTTTACATTAAAAGAAGAAGATATTGAGGATTATAGCTCTGTTACTTCAAAATATTTAAATGTTTTATGGTTTTATCCACTAAATGGAGAATATGAAATCCAATATCAATTACTGAAAAACAAAGCTGGAAATCATCTTTCTCTTTTGATAGGGCATAGAATGTTTAATCTGTTCCGCACCAAACAAAATTATTCTTCAAACCTAGGTACTATATATGATAAGGATATGAATCTAATTTATTCAGTTATATTCATTCCCGTAGAAGTAGAATCACCAAAAGAACAAATTCATCATTCTTTGATGATAGGTGGGGCTTATGATGTTTATACTAAATGGTCTAGGCTTCAGTTACAACTCAAATACAACCATGGAATAAATAAACTCTATAACGGAACTTATAAATATACCAATCTCAAGTATGATAAAGGTTCTAAAGGAAGGTTTGAAGACTATGGTCATGAAGTTACCCTTTCTCTAAGCATATTTCCTGCTTGGGGAAAAAGACGAAAAAAAATAGAACGCTACAAAAAATAATTTCTATTTTCTTTAGAAAAATTAGTTTTTTTTGACATTTCAGTTCCTTGCTAAGGTTTATTTTTGAAACCAATAACATAATCATTCAAATACAATGAAAAAAATATTATTAAGTAGCCTCATTCTTTTAGGTATTGGAATAACAAAAGCCCAAAATTATGAACCTTACAGAAAAGGAGGTTTGTTGCTCCATGGTAAATATTCTTTAGCCAATACTGTACAAGATGCCACAGGATACTATACCCCAAGCACCAGCGGAACACTCACTATGGGTATAGGGTATCATAGAGAAATAGTTTCTTATAAGAAATGGACGCTACATGGAGCTTTGATATACGAGAGTTGGGTGGAAAACAATAACAAAATCCAGATAGAAGGATCAGATTTAAAACTAGACAGCGACCGAGAACTTCATTTTAATTCTGAACAATCTACTTTGTGGAATCTTCAGTTTCAGTTAGCTTACGAATTGTACAACAAAAACCGATGGAGTGCAGATGTTTTTATTGGGTATCGCTGGTCTGACTTTTTTACAGATTATAAGAATACTTATCGAATCATACAATTTGAATTAAACAATCAAAACGAATTTGAAGCAGATCTTGCTATCGATAATCCAATTATAGAGTATAAGGTAAAGCATGAAGGAAACCACGGTTTTCACTTTCTGCAGATAGGAGGAGGCGTAAGTCTAAAAACCAAATGGGCAAAACTCCGATGGATGATGCAGTATAATTATAGACTGGGCAGTGATATAAAATATGATTATAAGATTCTCAATCTTGAAAACCCTTCTCATCATTCTTCAGGAAGCATTATAAGCAAAGGACATGAGCTGAGTCTTTCTCTTACTATTTTCCCTTCTTGGGGCGAAAAGAAAAGAGCGAAAGCAAGAATGAAAAGAGGTCATTATTAGTGAGCCTCTTTTCATCTTTTTAAATCTATAAAATCAATACCGATTATTTCTCAAAAGAAACTAAATAATAGTTCTTTTTTCCTTTTTGGACAATGAGGTAACGGTCTTGGATTAAATCTTCTTTAGAGACTTCAAAACTGTCGTTTATTTTTACTTTGTTTACCGAAATAGCATTTCCTTTTAGGCTTCTTCGGGCATCCCCTTTTGAGGAAGCAATTTGGGTATATGTTGCTAAAAGTTCGGTAATTTCTACTGGATTTTCTAGTTCCCCGTAGGCTACATCAAACTGTGGTACTCCTTCAAAAACATCTCTAATAGATTGTTCGTCCAAAGTTTTTAGCTGATCTTGGGTGTTTTTCCCGAACAAAATAGCCGCAGATTCTATAGCTTTTTCATAAGCTTCTTTACCATGAACACGGATAGTAATATTCTCTCCAATAGTTTTTTGGAGTAAGCGATTATGTGGGGCTTCATCGTGCTGAGCAATGAGTTTTTCTATTTCCTCCTGCCCTTTTAGGGTAAATATTTTGATATAACGCTTGGCATCATCATCATCGGCATTAAGCCAAAACTGGTAGAATTTATAAGGTGAAGTTCTTTTGGGGTCTAACCATACATTTCCACCTTCAGATTTTCCAAATTTTGTTCCATCAGACTTGGTAAGAAGTGGCGAAGTAATAGCAAAAGAAGGCGTACCACCCATTCTACG
This sequence comes from Flavobacteriales bacterium, assembly GCA_025210805.1. Taxonomy (NCBI): domain Bacteria; kingdom Pseudomonadati; phylum Bacteroidota; class Flavobacteriia; order Flavobacteriales; species Flavobacteriales bacterium. The sequence continues at coordinate 178,537 of JAOAQX010000007.1, read as the reverse complement.
GATAAACTCTGTTCCTGTTACAATATTTCCCCATTGGTCAGATCCTCCTAGTTGAAAACGACAACCGTATTCTTTGTTGAGGTGAAAAAAATCATAACCTTGTATCAGTTGGTAAGAAAATTCTGTAAAAGAAAGCCCTGTTTCCACACGCTTTTTTACTGATTCTTTTGCCATCATATAATTGATTGTGAGGTGTTTTCCAACATCTCTTAGGAAATCCAAAATATTAAAGTCCTTAAACCAATCATAGTTATTGACCATCAAAGCAGGGTTTTCTACTCCTTCAAATTTTAGGAAAGATTCTAATTGATTTTTAATTCCTTCCACATTCTTCTGGATATCCGCTTCTGAGAGTAAATTTCGCTCTGCCGATTTACCACTTGGATCTCCAATCATTCCTGTAGCGCCCCCAACCAAAGCAATAGGTTGATGTCCTGCCTCTTGAAGATGCACCAATATCATGATCGGAACAAGAGATCCCACATGAAGAGAATCAGCAGTAGGATCAAAACCAATATAGGCTTTTTGTGCTTCTTTAAGCATTTCTTCCTCAGCTCCTGGAATCATATCGTGGATCAGTCCACGCCAGCGAAGTTCTTCTACAAAGTTTTTCATAAGTCAAATGATAAATAAAACCCAAAATTAATGGTTTGATGTCAATTTCTGATATCTTATATCGAATACTTGCTAAATTCCTCATTTATTTTACGTTTCGATCTTGATTCAATTTAGAGCAATCGTTTTATCTTTTCCCAATAGCTAATAGATCAGAGTAAACTCCTCGAGCGGTTACTTCGGCTCCTGCTCCTGCTCCTTGAACAATGATAGGGTTTTCTTCATAACTTTCGGTATAGATTTCAATCAAAACATTAGATTGTTCTAATTTTCCAAGAGGAGATTGCTTCTTCACTTTTTCAAGTTTTACTTCGTATTTTCCGATTTCTACATCTATTTCTCCAATAAAACGAAGCACTTCGTCTTCAGCTACCTCCTTTTGAACTTTCTCATAGTATTCATCTAGAGCTTTATATTTTGCTTTGAAATCTTCTTGGTTTTCGATATTTCTTAGGTTTTCGGGTATCAGATTTTGTGTTTTGATATCCGAAGCTTCTATTTGGAGTCCAATTTCTCTTGCCAAAATCAATAATTTCCTTTCCACATCTTTCCCACCAAGGTCATCCCTAGGATCGGGTTCTGTAAATCCCTTTTCACCTGCTTTTTCTACGATATCGGAGAATTTGGTTTCAGTACTGAATTCATTAAAAATATAAGATAAAGATCCGCTAAAAACTCCTCGAATTTTGCGAATATTATCGGAAGAATGATAGAGACTTTTTAGGGTTCCAATAATGGGTAACCCAGCGCCTACATTGGTTTCATAATAGTAGTTTTTCTCTTTTTTTCTAATAACTCGATGCAATGCTTTATAATAAGCTAAAGAACGAGTATTTGCTTGTTTGTTAGATGAAACAATATCGAAACCTGATTGAATAAATGAGGGATAATAATTAGTTAGTTCAAGTGAAGCGGTATTGTCTACCACTACCAAATTGATTATTCCAGAGTGATTTACTATTTCATGGATTATATCAGGATAAAATACCTTTTCCGACATCGTTAAATCTTTTCTCCAACTGCTTGAGACACCTTCAGGGTTAAAGATATATTTTTTGGAATCGGCAACACCAATAATCTTAATATCTAGATTTCTTTCTTGGGCAATTTTTTCAGAAGTCTGTAATACTTGATTCACGAAAGAGCCTCCAACATTCCCTTTTCCGATAGCAAAAACATGTAATCTTTTTCTTGCTCCAAAAACAATTTGATGCACTACCGCAACGGCTTTTTTAATAGATTTTGAGTCAATTACCAATGAGATGTGCTCCCCTTGAATACTATTGTTGATTAGGTGAATCCAAATTTGATTTCTTCTCAAAACACCAATGGCTTTTTCTAGAGCATAATTGTGCCTTCCAATGATGGATAGTATGCTTACATTATTTTGAATTTTTATGGCAGATATACTCTCCATATTTAGCTCCTGCTCAAATTCCTTTTTTAAAATAGACAAGGCATTTTTTCCTTGTTTTTGGTCAATGATAAAACCGATTCCTCTTTCTGAACTTGCTTGTGAAATAAGACGGATAGAAATATTTGCTTGGCTCAACGCTGAAAAAATTCGAGCATCGATACCTATTTCCCCCAAAAGTCCATTTCCTTCAATAGAAACCAAACAAACATTCTCAATAATTGTTAAGGCCTTGCAGGCTCTTCCTCCACCTGATTTAGTAATCAAAGTACCAGGAGCTGAAGGATTCATGGTGTTCTTTATTCTCAATGGGATATGGCTATCCATAAGTGGGTGTAGGGTTTTAGAATGGAGTATATTGAGTCCAAAGTTTGCCATTTCATTCGCTTGCTTATAACTCAAATTTTCTATCAAAACTGCTTTGTCATAGTAGGCAGGATGCGTAGAGTATATACCATCTACATCGGTATAATTCACAATTTCTTTTGCTTGAATAAATGAAGCAATCAAAGAAGCTGTGTAATTGCTTCCATTTCTTTGTAAAATTGACGTTTTTCCTTGATTATCAGAAGCAATAAATCCAGTTATAATCGGTAAATCATCCGTCTCTAGGTTCTCAAATTCTTCAATTGTCTGAATTTTACTTTTGGCAAAATCTACCCTTTCATCATCCTTGTTTCCGAAAAGGTGAATACATTTTCTGGCATCTACAAAACGAGCACTAACGCCTTTTTGTTGCAAGATCTGACTAAGGGTTTTGGCACTTAGAATTTCACCAAAAGCTAATATATCTGCATAAAGTACTTCATTTTGAATACGAAGTTTTGAAATGGCTAATAATTTTTCTCGCAAATCATCAATAGTCGATTCCAGATTGATAGAATATCCAATATCATATTGGTATTTGATAAATTTTTCAAACTTATCGAAGTAGATTTTCCCATTGGATGCCAAAGTATATAATTCCTCTAGCATATCGGTAGATTTTCCTCTAGCCGACACGACTAAAGCCATTTTCTTGAGATCATAGGTATAGATAATGTCTAAGACCTTTTCCAAATTTTCATTGGAAAGAGAAGAACCTCCAAATTTTATTAGGGTCTTCCCTCCAAGGTGAGAATCTCTCTTTTGTTTTGCTCGGAAATCAACTATAGCTTGACTTATTTTTTTTCCTTCTGTTAAAAACCCATCATGACCATAATCTGATTCAATTTCTTTATACGTTCCTTGCGGAAGGTGTTTTGCCAAGAATTTTTGATGTTTGGGTGGATTGAGTTGATCTGAGCTAATCCCAATGATTAAAGTGGGAATATTTATTTCTGTCAAGGCTTGTTCGTCTGAGCCTCTATTTCTACCGATAGCATGTGTATCCAGGCATTTAGTTAAATAATAATATGAAATTGCAGGAAAAATTCTGACAAATTTATCTGCTTGATGATGAAGGTAAGAAATCGCTTTATAATTGCTTAATTTATCCGTTTGATCTGTTTGCAGGTGATCTATTTTCTGACTATTTCTATAATTCAATAAAGCCATTGATCTTGCAGCTTTTAAACCAGTAGAACCTCCATTCTTTTGTCCGAAAGTTTGATCAGATAACAGTGCGAGTCGCTGAGATTCATGTAAGGCAATTCCCCAAGCACTTTCTCTTGCACTAGAAGCCAAAAGAATCATTTCTTTAATACTTCCAGAAAAGGAATAAGCAAACTCTAATGCTTGATTTCCACCAAATGAACCTCCAATTAATGTTTGAATTTTTTGAATATTTAACTCTTTGGCTAAGGATAAAAATGCTCTGGAAATGTCTCGAACTGAAAAATTGGGAAATTCAAAATTCTCTGGAGCTGAACTTCCAAAAGGCGATCCCAGTGTGTTTGCACATATGATATAATACTCTTTCGGATTGAATATCTTGGAGTCTCCAAACAATTCTTTCCACCAGGAAAGTACATTGGTGTCACCAGATATGGCGTGGAATACCCATAGAACGTTGTCTTTGTCTTTATTAAGTTTACCAAAAGTTTGGTAAGCAATTTCTAGTTTGTCTATTTCTTTTCCAGATTCTAGTGTAAAAGTAGCGGGTAGTTGATATATTTTTTTGTCCATTGTTTGCTTTTTTTAGTTCTTAGAAAGCGCTTGCTTCAAATCATTAATAAGGTCGTCAATGCCTTCTATTCCAACGGATAGTCGAATATAGTTAGGGTTGATTCCTTGTTTCAATTGTTCTTCCTTGCTCAATTTAGCATGTGTTGTAGAAGAAGGATGCGTTGCGATGCTTTTTATATCACCCAAATTAGCCGTTAGTGAGAAGCAATTCAATGAGTTCAATACTTTTGTGGCATCTGATAAATCGCCATGAATAGTAAAACCTATAAGTCCCCCACCCATTTTCATTTGCTTCTTAGCTAAATCATACTGTTTAGAGTCGGGGTCAAAAGGATAGAAAATATCTTTTACCCTCGGGTGTTTCTTTAGAAAATAGAATATTTTTTCGGTATTATAGCAGTGTTCTTTTATTCTCAACTCCAAAGTATCTATACTGTGTGAAAGAATCCAAGCATTGAACGGAGATATACAGACTCCTGTTCTTCTTTGATAGTCAAAACATAATTGAATCCATTTCTTTTCTCCAAGAATGGCACCACCAAGTACCCTGCCTTGTCCATCAAGATATTTCGTTCCAGAATGAAGTACAATATCTGCTCCTAGTTTTATTGGATTTTGTAAAATAGGCGTGGCAAAAGTGTTATCCACCACTAAGAGAATTTCTCTTGGTTTTGATAACTGAGATAATTGTTCTAAATCAGCTAAGCTCAATGTGGGATTCGAAGGAGTCTCTACAAAGAAAAGTTTGGTATTTGGCTGAATGGCCTTTTCCCATTGGCTGTATTGATCAATATCTACCCAAGTACAATGGATTCCAAATTTGGATAAAATATGTTCTAAAACGTATTTATTATTTCCGAAAACAGCTTTTGAAGCTACAATATGGTCTCCTTGTTCTAAAAGTGCAAATACGATAGTTTGTAAGGCTGCCATTCCAGATGGAGTGGCTAACCCAGTCTCTGCTTCTTCTAGAATACACAGTTTGTCAATCCATTCGGTCATATTAGGATTAGAAAAACGGGAATAAATATATGCATCTTTTTCTCCGCCAAAAACCTGAGCTGACTCTTCTGCACTATTAAAAGTAAAGCTCGAATTAAGAAACAAAGGAGAGCGATGTTCTTGATAAGAAGTTTGTTTAAAAACACCTCTGATGAGTTGGGTTTTCTTTTGCATTATTTGTCGATATTGATGCTTGTTGAAATAGCAATTTGTGGATGAAGAGAATGGATCACCGAGCAGTATTTTTCTTTACTTAATTTCAAAGCTTTTTCAGCTACTGATTGATTAATAGTGCCTTTAATGTTAAATGCTATTTGAATTTCAGTAAAAGCTTTGGGAAGTTCTTCTTCACGAACTCCTTTTACGACTACTTCCCACTGTTCTATTTGAAGTCTTTTTTTGTATAGAATATTAAGAAAGTCGATAGAAAGACAAGAAGCTATTCCTCCCAAAAGTAGTTGCATAGGACGAAAGCCTTTATTTCCTTCTTCTAGAAAATCTGAAGCTTTGATATTCAGATGATTTTCTCTATCGGTAAGAAGAAAGCCAAATTTTGAGTTTTTTTTGTTGAGAATGATTTCCATTTTTTCTTGTTCTTTTAGGTTGTATTATCAAGAAAAAAATGGAGGAGGCTAGATGATATCTGTAAAAAAATAGAATCTAAACAACACATCTTTATCTTTCTCATCTCTGAGTAGGATTTAGCACCTTCTTAAACTCTTTATTGAATTTAATGGGTTGCTAAGGTCTCATCGGGCCGGTCCCTCCACCTTTCTTGATAAATCTGTTAAGCTTTAAAAGCTATAAACGTAGTTTACTAATGTGATGATGCAAAGCTATTAATCTCATTGAATCAATGCACCTTGATTTGGCTTCTTTTCAAATATTTGACAACATTATAACATAAATTAACAAATTTAGTTAACAAATGTTACCCCCCCACATAAACCACTTTTTTGTTCACAAATTCTAGCAAGGCTTCTTCCCCAAGTTCTCTGCCGTAACCACTCTTTTTTATCCCTCCGAAGGGTAAATAAGCATTGGACTGAACAATGGTGTTTATGGCGATAGAACCTGCCTCTATTTTTTCGCTAAAAGAAATGGCGGCGGCTTCATTTGAAGACCAAATAGCACAACCTAGCCCAAAACTAGAATCATTTACAAGCTCAATAGCTTCTTTTTTGTCTTCGTAGGTACAAAAGAGTAATACAGGACCGAAAAGCTCTTCATCAAATTGTTGGTTGATTTTTGCGTCAATTTTCACTAATGTGGGCGGAAAATAATTTCCTTCGGTTTTTCCTTGCTGAAAAACAATATCCGCACCTAAACCTACTAGTCTATTTAATTGGTTTAGTAAATTTTCTTGAAGGTCTTTTCTTGCCAAAACTCCCATAGAGCAGCTTTTTTCTAAAGGATTTTGATAAGATATTTTGGATAAAAGTTCTTTTAGATACTCCAAAACAAGGGTTTCTTGAGTTGTAGGAATCAAGAGTCTTTTGGTAGAAATACAGGTTTGACCTGCAGTAAGTAGTCTCGAAAAAACCGCTTTTTCTATAGCTTCTTTCCAGTTTTTTGTATTTGGAAGTAAAACAAAAGCATCATTTCCGCCTAGCTCTAATAAAGTTTTCTTGATATGTTTTCCTGCTAAAGATGCCACAGCCGAGCCTGCTTTTTCAGAACCTGTTAAAGAAACACCACCGATAATGGAATCCTGAATAATAAGTTCAATATCTTCTACCTCAGCAAAGCAAGCAGTATAAATTGTGTGGGGAATTTCAGAAAATAAAGACTCGATAAGACGGTTGCATTTACTCACATTGGGAGCGTGTTTTAAGAGAATGGTATTTCCTGCGAGTAAGGCGGGAATAGCAAATCGGAATACTTGCCACAAAGGGAAATTCCAAGGCATAATTCCCAAAATACAACCCAAAGCCTCATGGCGTACCCAAGCTTTTTTAAAGTTCTTTTGGGGGAGTTCTTTAGTCATTAATACCGTTTCTGCAATTTCAAAATAATAATCAAAAAGACCAATGCATTTTTGAATTTCGGCTTGAGATTCGGTAATGGTTTTACCCATTTCTAAGGTAATCCACTGGGCAATTTCCTCTTGATTTGCTTGAAGTTTAAATTGCACGCTTTTGAGAAATTCAATTCTTTGCTGAATAGCAATATTTTTCCAATTTTTAAAAGCGGCGGGCGCTTGTTTTAAAAATTGTTGAATCTGTTCTTTTTCCCAGCTTTTTTCTGTGTAAATAAGCGCTTGGTTAAAAGGATTGATACTGCTAAAAGTATTCATAATAAAGAAAATTGAAATCTGATTTTGCAAGTTCAGAATTCCTTATTAAAATCAGAAATTTTGAAGAAATTCTTTCAAAAAATCCATAAAACACTTAAAAATATCACACTTCCGATAAGAAAAAGAAATAAAGTATATGGTAAAATATCTGATGCTTTCAGTTTACAAATTCCCAGTAGTGGCAATGCCCAAAAAGGTTGAAGCATATTAGTGATTTGGTCGCCATAAGCCAGTGCCATAATGGATTTTGCATAAGAAATATCTAAACTTTGTGCGGCTTGAATAATGATAGGCCCTTGTACGCCCCATTGGCCACCACCCGATGGCACAAAGATATTGACTAAACCGGCACTTATAAATGTGAAAATAGGAAAGGATTCGGTGCTAGAGATACTCACAAAAAAATCGGACATTAAATGAACTAAGCCCGAGTCTTTCATCATACCCATGATCCCGAAATAGAGTGGAAACTGAATAAGAATTCCCGTTCCTCCTTGAATAGCTGTTTGAGTGGTACGGATAAACTGATTAATGCTTTTATGCGAGAAAATAGCCAAACCAAACAAAAGTAGATTAATAGAATCGGGATGAATACTTGCCAAAAATTCTTCATTTTGCCAAAAACTATGATAGATCCAAGGGAGAATAAAGAGGAATCCTATGATTTTTGGAATCCAATAAAAATGATCCAATTTTTCGGCACCGTAGTGTTTTTGGCTTGATTCTATATCCGAAATATCCGCCCTAAGCTGAGGGATTTTTTTTGGGATTTTTTTGTGAAGTAGATAAACCGAAAGTGGAATTATAAGCAGTAGTAAAGCCATGGTGAGCAAATTCATTCCCGAAAAAATGGTTTGACCATAAGAAACTGTTTGTGGCAATTCCTGTAATTGGTCAGAACTCAAAATTCCAGTCATCAAACTTGATAGATGGCCGTTTTCTGCGGCTTTTGCAGGTGCAGATCCCGAGATTCCTCCGTGCCAAACCATCAAACTTACATAAGCCGTAGCGACCAATAAAGGGTAGTGTAGGGCAATTTTCTTTTGAGAGGCATATTCTCCCATTTTTCTCGCCAAAATAGCTGAAACAATAAGTCCTAATCCCCAATTAAATAAGCCTACTAAAATGGAAACAATAGCCATCCACACAATAGCTTGACCTCCTGTTTTTATCATGTTAAGTCCTTTGTCTATAAATTTAGAAACAGGAGGACTTAAAGCAATTACATGCCCAAGGACGAGCATGAGCATCATTTGTACCAAAAAACGCATAAAACCAGCTTGAAATAAACCATTCTTCCATGCTTTTACCACGAATATTGTAGCGGACTCATCGCTTGGAGTATTCCCAAAAAACACCGCCAATACAAACACCAAGAAAGTTAATATGACAGCGATAGAAAAGGGAGACGGTAAGAAGGTTCTAAAAGCTTTTTCTATTTTTTGGCTAAAAGGCATTATTGTTTAGGTTTAAAATATTTTTTGATACTTGCCTTGAGGTAATTAGGGTGGAAAACTCCATGCTTTTTTGCCTTCTTGCCATAGTATTTTGCCAAATCTTGATACGCCTTTAAACCACTCAAAAATAAATAAGCTTGACGATAAAAATCTCCAATAATTTCGGAATAAATAGGTAAGTCTTTGTATTTGTTGAGTACCTGTTCCTTTTGTGAAAAGCTATTATGATAATTTCCATGTGCATTCCCAGAATGAATTCTATAATAAGCAAAGAGTTCTTTTTGATAACCCAAAGGATAATGCTGAGCCATACGCAACCACATATCAAAATCTTCTACACGGAGACTTTCATCATAAGCACCTACATGATCTAGTGCCGTTTTTCTAATCATCACTGTGGGAGCTAATATATAGAGTTGAGAACGAAGTAGTTTTTCAAAAACCTTCCCAGATTCAAAATGCTGCTCCACCAATTTTCCTTCATTGCCTTTTTCGTCTATTTCTTTCATATACCCACAGGTGATGGCATAATCAGGGTTTTGTTCTAAGAAATGAACTTGTTTACTTATGCGTTTTGGAGTCAAGATATCATCAGGGGCAATTATGACAATATATTTCCCATGGGCTTTGGTTCTTAAATAGTTTAAGGCATTTGGAAAACCACCATTTTCTCTACATTCTGCAAAAAATCCATGCTTTTGAGAAAGTTCTATCAGTTTTTTTGGAGAATCATCAGTAGAGCCATCATCTAGCATGATGAGTTCTATATTGGGGTAGTCTTGACTGTAAACGCTTGTTATAAAATCTTCTAAAAAGGGCTTGTGATTGTATGACGAAGCTAAAATACTTACCAGTGGTTGTTCCATGAGTGTTAAATCTATGATTGGTATTACGGTGAGGTAAAAATAAAAAAAAACGACTCGATTGAGTCGTTTTTCTTCCTTTTTTAGTGTTGATTTTTTTGAAATGTTCTAAAAACACTTCAAAATATCAGCGTGATACAAATAATCTAAACAAATGATTCTTTTAGTAGTGGGCCATAAATATGACCAAATTTTTCATAACACCAAATTTGTAATTTTTTGGTATCTGACTCATTGAGCCAATTGAGAAATTTTCGCAATTCCTTTGCGAATAATTCTTTGTCAATACTGAGTTGAGACAGTACTGCTTTACTTAATTCTAACATATCAATTAACATTTTGATGCAATAAAAATACGATTTATTATTTCAAATATTGTTTCTAAAATGTTAAAATTTATAAAAATAGCATTCTCGTTGGGTTTATTTTGTATTTATATGTTGTTGTTTTATGGGTGTGATGAGTAAAATAAAAAAGCCTAACCAATTATAAAACGGTTAGGCATTTTGCTTTAATACTTATGCTATAATCAAAACTCGCAATTGATTATATGATGGTGTTAAAGCTTGATTTGTAGAGAATTTAAAAGTAACGCACATTCTTTTAATACCGATAACATGTTAAGTCCTCACTTGTTCTCTCCATTTACAATTAAGTTGAAACAACGTATCGGTATAATACCAATCAGTAATTTATACTTGAAACGGTATTAATTCATACAGGGCAAATATAAGCGAGCTTAATTGTGTAGAGTAGGATTATATTTTGAAATGCGTGTTTTGTTGTGTTTTTTGAGCTTTATAAGACTTTGTGGATGTTTAGTGATAATACTGTCTTGCATTTTTTTTGATTAGGTGGGGGTGTAGAATCTCCTTTAGAAGTATCATGTTCTTCATATATTAATTTATCGCCTATGAAAAATACACAGTAGTTCGCTCCTGTCAAGTTGTATTGGGTAGTCAATAAGTAAATCAAAGAACACGCAAAACATCTAATGAGAAGCTATTGAGTGTTTTGCTGTTCTTGTAGAAATGGTTAATTTGGTATAATAATCAGTGTTTCGTGCTTTTTTTAGATTAGTGTAAAATAGGCGAATGCAAGAAATTATATAAAATATCACCATGAAAATTCTGATTCTTTTATTTTTAATACTTTCCAGTTTTAGTAAAGCGTTAGCTCAAGATTACTTGGATACAAATGTTCTAGTTTTTAATGCAAAAATTAAACTACTTGAATTCGTTTCAGGTGGCGAAGTTTTTAATGAAGATTATTTTTTTTCATATCTAAAAACATTCAATCCAGAACTAAATTTAGATATTAATAATGGGGGATTTGAATACTCAAATCTGGTGTTTTTTAGCTTAAATACAAAACACATAACTGCTCCAACTGGAAAAACTACAGATAGCGGTAATATTCGTCACTCTTTTTTTCTGCTTTTTGAAAAAAAAGTATACTTTGCTTTTGAACGTAAAACTCAGGAGCTTTTCATTTTGGATCAGAACTATTTAAGAGATTTTTATTTGTTAAATCAAATAAAACCTACTTTGTGTGATAAAGAATCAAAAATAGAAGGTTTAGATTTAAAATGTATGTGTAAAGCCATTAGAAAGATAAAACTCCCCTATCGCAAACAAAACACACATGGTAAATCACTTCCTGTAAACTATACTTGGTAGTCAATATGCCGAGCTTTACGAAAAACTCTGGAAAACCAAGAAGGATTGAACAGAGCGGTTGAAAAACAAATCCAAGAGGAGTAAGATGTGACAGGTATCTTAACTCCATCAATGTCAAATAAACTATCTTTGTTCTATAATTAGAGACAAAAAAAAGATGAGACTAGTAGATATCCGCCCTAGGAGACTGAGAGCTAATAAAGCCATAAGAAGTATGGTTCAAGAAAATCACTTGAGAGTTACAGACTTCATTATGCCTGTTTTTGTAGTTGAAGGAACAGGAATTCAAGAAGAAATATCATCTATGCCAGGATATTTTCGTTATTCGTTGGATTTACTATTGCCACATATAGAAGAAGCCTTTGGTTATGGAATCCGTTCTGTTTTGGTTTTTGTAAAAGTATCCGATGCATTGAAAGACAACGAGGGGAAGGAAGCGCTAAATCCGGAAGGATTGATGCCTAGAACTATTTCTGCAATAAAAAAGGCTTGTCCAGAGATGTTCGTTATGTCTGATGTGGCATTAGATCCTTATTCTAGTTTTGGTCATGATGGAATTGTATCTGAAGGAGAAATTTTGAATGAAGAAACGGTAGAAGTTTTGGCAGAAATGTCTGTAGTTCATGCCGAAGCAGGAGTAGATATGGTGGCTCCATCAGATATGATGGATGGAAGAATAGAGGAAATTCGAGATGCTTTGGATGATGCCGAGTTTGACAATGTAGGAATTATGTCCTATACGGTAAAGTATGCCTCTTGTTTTTATGGTCCTTTTAGAGATGCTTTAGATTCTGCTCCAGGTTTTGGAGATAAAAAAACTTACCAAATGAACCCTGCTAATGCAGAAGTAGGGTTAAGAGAATTGAAACTAGACCTAGAAGAAGGAGCTGATATTGTGATGGTAAAGCCAGGTATGCCTTATTTAGATATGGTGTATAGAATAAAAGAACAATCCAATGTTCCTGTTTCTGTGTATCAAGTTTCAGGTGAATACTCTATGATAAAAGCAGCTTCAGAAAAAGGATGGTTGAATTATGAAGATACTGTTTTAGAAAGCTTAATAGCCTTTAAAAGAGCTGGAGCTGATTTAATTGCTACTTATTTTGCTTTTGAAATGGCTAAGAAAATGAGTGAGAAATAGACGTATTTCCTGATCAGTATAAAATACGAATAGACACAAAAAAAATCACCTCCTCAGGAGGTGATTTTCATGTAAAGATTAAAAAATAATCAGTACATACCCACAAAATTTTAATGTGTTATGAAAGCTCAGGAATTCTAAGAACTTGACCTGGGTAAATCAAATCTGGTGATTTTAACATAGGTTTGTTAGCTTCAAAAATTGCAGGATATTTCATAGCATTTCCATAATATGTTTTTGCAATTTTAGAGAGCGTATCTCCTCTTTCCACAGTGTGAAATTGAGCTTCAGGTTCTTGTATCTCTACTTCCATTTGGTCATCCACGGTAGCAATTCCTTCATTGTTTCCAGCCACAAGAATCACTTTTTCTTTTGTTTCTTGGTTTTTTGCCATTCCCGTTAGTGTTACTACGTCACCATCAATACAAGCATCAAATGCTTCTACTTCTAGTCCAAGAGCAACAACTGTTTCTTTTAGTTTATTTGCAGCGTCTTCGTTACAAGTATCTACAACCTCTACTGCTTTTTCTTCTTTTTTGTTTGATCCAAAAAGCTTGGCTCCAGCTTCCTTAATAAATGAAAATAATCCCATTGTTATGATTTGTTTTTGTTAATAATTTGATGTTAAAATTAGTTCAAATACGATTAGTTATCCGTTCAATTTCGTTGATTAAACAGAAATTTTAGATAAAAATACAAGATTATAACAAAAGATGCAAATAATTAGATTTTATCTTTCTACTTTGTTTTGTTTAAAGTGAATAAAAAACTAGTTCCTTTATCCACCTCGCTTTCTACTTTTATGCTTTGTTGGTGGGCATCTATTATATGTTTTACAATGGCTAAACCAAGTCCAGAACCTCCTCTAGTTCTTGTTCTAGCTTTATCTACTCTATAAAATCTTTCAAAAATTCTTTTAAGGTGTTCCTCGGGAATTCCGATTCCGTTATCCGATATTTTTATAAGAGCCTTATCGCCTTTTTCTGTGATATCAATAATAATTTCTCCGTCATCTTTTCCATATTTTATGGCGTTTACAACGAGATTTGTCAATACCTGTGCAATTCTTTCTTTGTCACAAGAAACCATTATTTTTTGTGGATAAGCATTCTTAAAATGGATTTTAATATTCTTTTTCTCTGCTTTTTGTTCTAATATTTCCACCACATCTTTTGCGATAGTGATAACATTATAACTTCCCATAGACATCTCGAGCTCTCCCGCTTCAAGGTTGGTTATTTGTTCAAGATCTCTAATGATATGGATCATTCGTTCCACACTTTTGTTGGCACGTTTTAGGTATTTTTGAGATAATTTTGGATCATCGTCAAGTGCACCATCTAGGATCGTTAGAATAAATCCTTGAATATTAAAAATAGGTGTTTTTAGTTCATGAGAAATATTTCCGATAAATTCTCTTCTATAATTTTCTCTTTCTTTAAGTTTATTAATCTCTATTTCTTGCTTTTTGTTGTATTCATCCACTTCAACTTCAATTGCATTGATTGATTTTGTGGCAATATTAGATTCATTTGCTTTTATTTTTCTATAAATCTGCTTGATTCTATTATAAATAGATCGATTGATTCCATAGATAAATAACAAATAATGGATAATGGTAATATAAAAAATACCACCCACTACTACCCAAGGATACCTAGAGATAACAGGGAAGGCAAAAATTAATAAAAATAGAAGACTAGCTGCAGCAATAGTTAAGCTACTGGTTATGGCTAGTCTTTGTGTGGTATCGCTACTCAATAGTTTTATGTTTAGATATCAAATTTATAACCAATTCCTTTAATAGTTTTGATGTATCCATCACCAATTTTTTCTCTTAGTTTTCTGATATGAACATCAATGGTTCTTCCTCCCACAACCACGTCATGTCCCCAGATATTTGAGAAAATTTCTTCTCTATTAAATACTTTTCCTGGTTTTGAAGCCATTAACAAAAGTAACTCAAATTCTTTTCTTGGTAATTCAATTTGTTTACTTCCTTTAAAAACAAGATATTGTTCTCTATCTATTTTGAGATCTTTGATATCAATAATAAGGCTATTATCTTCTTGTTGGATACTTCCTTTTCTCCTAAGTAGTGCTTTTATTCTTGATATAAGTACTTTAGGTTTAATGGGTTTTGTGATATAGTCATCTGCGCCCGCATCAAAACCAGCAATTTGTGAATAATCTTCACCACGTGCCGTCAAAAAAGCAATGATAATATTGTCATTTTTGGAGCTCGATCTTAGAGTTTCACAAGTCTCTACCCCGTCCATTCCTGGCATCATCACATCGAGGATGATTAAATGAGGCTTATCTTTTTTTACCATATCAATGGCACCTTTTCCATTATTTGCAGTGGCAACCTGAAAGCCCTCTTTCTCTAGGTTGTAGCTAATGATTTCAATGATATCTGGATCATCATCTACTACAAGAATCTTGTATTTTGAATTACTCATGTGACTATTTTTTTGGCTAATTTATTATCCTTTTTATTACGCATTGGATACTTAACAAAAGTATAACATTTCAATAACAAAGATAACATCGAATTAACATCCGAAATAGATGCTAAAAGTAAATTTGCCTCCGAATATCAAAACGTTTTCACGAAACTAAAACAAAGATTATGAACACGCTAAATATCCGTTTACTAGGATTGATTGCTATGATTTTGGGGCTTCAAGTAGCTTATGCTCAGGGAACTCTAAAAGGAAGAGTAACAGAGGCATCAGATGCAAGCACTGGTGTTGCTTTTGCCAATGTTATTCTACAAGGAACCACTGTGGGTGCTACTACAGATATTGATGGTTACTACGAGTTTACAGCTCCTGCAGGTACTTATACCGTAGTGGGTTCTTTTGTTGGATATGATAATTTTTCTAAGCCGAATATCATAATCAAAGATGGTGAAACAACTAGCCTAAACTTCAAAATGAAGGAAAGCTCAGGTCAACTGGCAACGGTAGATGTTGTAGAAAAAGTGGAAAGAGAAACAGAGACTGCCATCCAGATGGAACAAAAACAAGCTACAGAAATTGTTCAAGCAATTGGAGCTCAAGAACTCGAAAGAAAAGGTGTTTCTGATGTAGCAGCAGCCGTAACGAAAGTAACAGGGATCTCAAAACAAGAAGGATCTAGCGGTGTATTTGTAAGAGGATTGGGAGATCGTTATAATTCTTCTACTTTTAACGGATTGCCACTTCCATCAAATAACCCTTCGAGAAAGAATATTTCTTTGGATTTGTTTAACACAGATATTGTAAGTAAAATAGGGATTAATAAAATATTCTCTTCACATATTTTTGGAGATCTTGGTGGAGCAAACATCAATATTGAGTCTAAGCAGCATAACGGTGAGCCATTTTTGAATGTTTCACTCTCAGGAAAAGCGAATATGAATTCATTTACTCCTGATAACTTTTATAGAATGGATGGTCCTGGAGCTTTAGGTTTTTATAATCCAGAAGTTTCTAGAGATTTTATGACAAAAGCAGCATTTCCATCAAGTTGGGATGTTAACAAATCTGGACTTCCTGTTGGAGTGAGCTTTGGTATAAATGGAGGTAGATCATTTGAAATTGATGAGGAAAAGGCACTGAATGTTTTCTTTACAGCTTCTTATAACAATGAATTTAATTATCAGGAAGGAATTGAAAGAGGTTCTGTAAATGCAGCGACACCACCAATTATTATTAGTAATTATAATTTTCAAAAATATAATTATGCTACGAATCTAACGGGAATGCTCAATCTTTCTTTAGATCTAAATGATAATTCAACAATATATTTAGACAATTTATTCATTAACTCAACCAATGAAGAAGTAAAAGAATATCGAGGTCTTATCGATTTCTTTGATATTACAGAAGATGGTTTTATTAGAAGACAAAACTATGACCAAACGACACTTCTTGTGACACAGTTGAGAGGAAAGCATGGCTTAAATGACGATATTGCGATAAACTGGGGAATTGCCAACAATGTTTTGAATAATGTAGTGCCAGATAGAAAGATGAATATCTTTAAAAATATAGGAGAAACGGTAAATGAAAATGGAGTAGAAGTTAAAAAAGATCGTTGGATTTTTGAAACACTAAAGAAAAACCACCGTTATTACCAAACACTTTCAGAGAATGAATTAGCCTTTCATCTAGATGGTACTTATACCTTCTGGGAAGAAGCAGAAACTCCAGACGAAGATCCAATAGAAAAGGGAACTCTGACACTAGGAGGAGATTTTAGAACGAAAAAAGTAGATTTTGAAGCCACTCAGTTTGATATCAGACTTCAAGTGTCTGATAAAGATATGCCAAGCACAGATCTATACAATATTGATGCGGTAATTAATTCAGAAAACTTAGCAAAGAATTTATTTGATATTCCAACATTTAGAGGAACAGCAGACTATGATTCAGCATTGGATCCACAATTTTACTTGGGTCGTCAAAATATATTTGCAGGTTATGCAAAAGGAAAATGGAATGTGAACTCTTTGTTGACGGTTTCTGCTGGAGGTCGTTTTGAAAGAATTTATCAAGGAATTGAATGGAATACTGCCACAGACGGAAGTAATGATGGATTTGTAAGCCAAACGAGTTATAAGTTTTTACCAAATCTTTCTGCTAAATACGTACTGAATGAAACAGATAACTTGAAATTCGGATTTAGTAAATCTTACACATTACCACAATACAAGGAAAGAGCTTATTTCTTATTTGAAGACGTAACCTCTGTTTATATAGGAAACCCAGACTTGTACGAATCTGATAACTATAATGTGGATTTACATTATGAATCTTTCATGGAAAGTGGAGCGATGTATTCTGCAACAGTTTTCGGAAAAATGATTTTCAATCCAATAAATGAATTGATGATTCCTGCGGCGGCTAACACAAATAGTTTTGTAAACTCTGGAGAAAAAGCAGTAATTGCAGGGGTGGAAGCAGAATTTAAAGCACCCGTATTACAAGAGAAAGATGAAGAGGAAAATGTAACAAAAGAAGTATCGATAAATCTTAATGCTTCCTATATTTTCCATGCGGAGCAAGATTTGGATGATGAAAAAGTAGCAAAAGAGAATAGAAGTGTTATTTCAAACTTTACATTTGAAAAATCAGGGTTGACAGGTTTATCGAACCTATTAGCAAATGCAGATGTTTCTTATTTCCAAGAATTAGAGGGAGAAAAAAATATACAAGCAACTTTATCAGTCGGATATTTTTCGGATAGAATTGCCACTTTGGGAACACAGTTTAGAGGAAACCAGGTAGATAAAAGTTTTATTACAGTAAACTTTATTGCAAAAGCTCAGCTTACAGAAAAGCTAAAAGTAAGTTTTGGAGCAAGAAACCTCTTGAATCCAGAAATTATTAGAATACAAGAATCTCCTACAAATTCACAATATGATGTGGAGTTAATGAAATACCAAAAAGGTAGAACAATTACTTTAGGAGTAAGCTATAAGTTATAAAATACTAAGACCTATTTAAAAGCGTTTGGAATCCGTTCCAAACGCTTTTTTTTTGTGTAAAGTTTTTGTTTTCTAAAAACTCACCTTCTTAACGATTAATTAAATTGCCCCCAATGATAGATTAATCTAACGGGGTGATATTGCACTCAAATTGAAAAAGAAACTAACAAACGAAACAAATTATGAAAAAGACTGTATTTGCTCTTGCAGCACTAGCTACACTTTCTATTGTAAGCTGTGAAGAAGACAAAAAAGATGACGACAAGAAAGATGAAGTAACGGTTGATGCCAATAACTTCAAAGGTACTTTTACAAAAAAAGTAACACTTGACGCTTCTAAAACATATAAATTAACAGGAGCTGTAGTTGTTGAAAAAGGTGGAGAATTAGTAATTCCTGCTGGAACAGTAATTGAAGCTACTGGTGGAACAGCCTCTTATATTGCAGTTGCTGCAGGTGGTAAGATGGATGCTCAAGGAACAGCTTCTAACCCAATCGTAATGACTTCAGGAAAAGCCGTAGCTGATAGAAAAGCTGGTGACTGGGGAGGATTAGTAATCTGTGGTGAAGCACCAACAAATAAAGGAGCAACAGCATTATCAGAAGTAGGAAACCTAAAATATGGTGGAACAAAATCTAACGATAATTCAGGAACATATAAGTATATCCGTGTAGAATACACAGGTGCTACTTTTGGATCAGATAAAGAATTTAACGGAGTTTCTCTATTCGGTGTAGGTTCAGGAACTACTTTTGAATATATCCAATCTTACAACGGTGGTGATGACGGAATTGAATTCTTCGGAGGAACAGTTGATGGAAAGTACCTCGTATCTACAAACTCAGGTGACGATGCTATCGATTTCGCTGATGGATGGTCAGGAAAAGGAATGAACTGGTATATTATCGGTGGAAAAAAAGCAGGTATCGAAGGATCTAACAACGGAGACAACGGAGACGCTAATAACCCAATGACGAACGCTACTTTGGAGAATATCTCAATCGTAAAAGGAAACGGAGACGCTTCAGAAGGTGGAATCTACTTAAAAGAAGGTGCTGGAAAATGGTCTGCAAAGAATATCTATATCAAAGGTTACGAATTAGGAATCAAGAGCAAGAGCTCTGATGCTAATGCTATCGCAAGAATCGAAGGTGGAGATATCAACCTTAACCCAATCCAATTTGATGGTGTAGCTAAGAAGCAATCTTACACAGGAACTGCTACTTACTTCACAGAAGGAAACAACTCAGGTGCTGGAAACGGTGCTGACCTTCCATCTTGGGCTCAAGGGTGGACTAAGTAATCCAAAGGATTTCAGACAAAATATTTAGCATATTTTAATCAAAAAGCTACTCAGAAATGAGTAGCTTTTTTTGTGGGTGGGTGTTAGCATTCTAAATATTAATCAGTATAATTTCCATTTCATTTCAAATAACTCAAAAGGGTTTTTTACCTTTGTAAAAGTGTGATAATTTTGGAACAAATAAAAAATTCCCTTTGTTAGAACACATTAGAAAACAAAAACACCTCAATATTTATCTGTGAGCTTACCTTATCATATTCCCGTATTACTAGAAGAATCCGTTGATGCTTTAAATATCAAGCCCGATGGAGTGTATATAGACGTTACCTTTGGTGGTGGAGGTCATTCACGCCATATTCTCTCAAAACTTGGTGAAAAGGGCAAGCTCATCGCCTTTGATCAAGACCGAGATGTATTGGAAAACACACCCGAAGATGAACGCTTTAAGCTGATTCTTCAAAATTTCCGATATATCAAAAATGCGTTGTTACTTTATGGAATAAAAGAAGTGGATGGAATTTTGGCAGATTTAGGAGTTTCTTCTCATCAGTTTGATACTCCCGAAAGAGGATTTTCCTATCGTTTTGATGCCGATTTAGACATGAGAATGAATACGAACCTTCATTTGACTGCAAAAGAAGTAATAAATACTTATGAAGCAAAAGAGCTGATTAGAGTTTTTTCGGACTATGGAGAGGTAAGAAATACCAAATCATTAGTGCATAAATTGATTCAGTATAGAGAAGACAAAGAGATAGAAACTACCAATGAACTCTGTCAAATTCTTGAAAAAATGTGCAAACCCAATATGACCAATAAGTATTTTGCACAAATTTTTCAGGCCCTTAGAATTGAGGTTAATCAAGAGATGGAAGTTTTAAAAGATTTCTTAAAAAATACCACCGCACTTTTAAAACCCGAAGGAAGATTATCCGTTATAACCTATCATTCACTAGAAGATCGATTGGTAAAAAGATTTATGAATAGTGGGAATTTTGAAGGAAAAATAGAAAAGGATTTCTATGGAAATCCACTAACACCTTTTAAAAAAATAACAAAAAAACCCATTTTGGCACCTTCAAACGAAATTCAGGATAATTCCAGAGCCAGAAGTGCTAAATTGCGAGTTGCCGAAAAGAAAATTAATTAATGAAAAAAGTACTCAAACTCGTTCGTTCCTACTTTACAGGAACCATTTTTCAGCAAGCTGAGGTCAAAAAACAAGGACCTTTGATGCTGTTAATCTTTGTTTGGGTAATTGTGATTATTTATGTGGCAGGTTCGGCAGATTATAAAATTTACCGACTCAGAAAATTAGATGACGAAAGAAGAGCCCTAAAAAGTGAGCACGTAAAATACAGAACACAGCTCATGGAGCAAACAAAGCCTTCTACCGTTATTGAAGAAGTAGAAAAACTAGGTTTAGAACCCACTTTTGAAGCCCCACAAAAAATACAAGTTGACTAAATAAAAGCATGGAGCAAACAGGACGCGTTGTCAAAGAAACAAAAATATTTTTCGTTTTTATAGCGGTAGGAATTCTATTGCTCAGCATTCCTATTCGTATCATGCATCTAGAAATTACCGAAGGAACGGAGCTTAGAAAAAAATCTAGTAATTATGGTGCAGACCGTAAAGAAGTACGTCCCATCCGTGGGAGTATCTATGATCTGAATCAAAACCTCTTGGTGACTTCCTTACCCATTTACGATATCGGTTGTGATCCTAAAAACATCAAGGATGAACTTGTAGAAGACCATATAGACAGTCTTTCTATAAAAATATTTGAGAAATTTCCCAAAAGATTCCCTAGTCCAAAAGCATTTAAGAAAAAATACCTTAAAATCAGGCAAAGAAATGGACAGTATATGATGATCTCCAAAGGCGTAAGCTATACGGATGTTGTGGAAATAAAGAATTTTCCGATCTTTAATAAAGGAAGATTTAAAGGTGGTTTTGTAAGCACCAAAAAAGAAACCCGCGTAAAACCCTTTAATGCACTTGCGCAGCGATCATTAGGATATTTGGTAGAAGGAGAAAAACCTAATGTTGGACTTGAGGGATCTTATAATAGACAACTCACAGGTGAAACAGGTTTTATGATGATGCAACGCATCTCTGGGTCGATGTACAAACCCATTCCCTCAAGAAACAATCAAGAACCGATAGATGGAGCAGATATTGTGACCTATCTTGATATCAGAATGCAGGATCTTTGTCATAATGCCTTGCTCAAGCAAGTAGAAAAATACAAAGCACTCAATGGTTCTATGATTCTTATGGAAGTAAAAACAGGTGCGATAAAAGCCATGGTAAACTTGCGTAGAGGATCTGATGGAGTCTATCGTGAAACCAGAAATTACGCCGTGGGTGCAGCAAAAGAGCCTGGTTCTACTTTTAAACTATTTTCTTATATGGTTGCCATGGAAGATGGACATATAGATACCAATGACATGATAGAAACAGGAAATGGTGAACATGTATTCTACGGTCAAAAGATGCGAGATTCTCATAGAGGAGGGTTCGGAACTATTTCTGTTAAAGAAGCTTTTGAGAAATCCTCCAATATTGCAATTGCTAAAATTGTTGAAAAACACTATCGTTCAAACCCTCAGGACTTTGTAGATAAACTTGCAAGATTGGGCGTAAACCAAAAAATTGGCGTTGATATTCCAGGAGAACCCATTCCAACAATAAAAAACGAAGGAGACAAAGGTTGGTCGCTCGTTTCATTGCCTTGGATGGCTTATGGGTATGAAGTAGCTTTGAGTCCTATTCAAATCCTTTCATATTATAATGCTATTGCAAACCATGGAGAACTGGTAAAACCACAGCTCGTAAAAGAAGTGGTACGTGCAGGAAGAATTATTGAAACTTTTCCTAAAAAAGTCCTTAATAGCAGTATTTGTACAGAAGAAACCTTAGGAAAGCTAAAATCCATGATGAAAGGCGTAGTTGCCAAAGGAGGAACGGCTTCCAATATTGCCTCAGAGCAGTTTACTTCTGGAGGGAAAACAGGAACTTGTCAAACAGATTATTGGAATGGTCAAAGAGCTTATATCTCTTCTTTTGCAGGCTTTTTTCCTTATGATAATCCTAAATATTCTTGTATCGTAGTTGTAGAAAAACCTGATACCAAAATTGGATTTTATGGAAATGTAGTTGCTGCTCCTGCTTTTGCAGAAGTACGAAATTCTCTTTTCTCAGAAAAAAGTATAGACCTTGAACCTCAGGATGATATTGATTATCAAAAAATGCCTGAGCAAAATATCGTTTTTGCAGAAGATTTAGAACCAATTTTAGATGAATTGGATATCGATAATAACATCGTTGAACAACACCAAGGATGGCTGAATATGAAAGGATCTGAAGATCGATTAATGGTCGAAAATCATTTTATAGAAGAAAGTGCCGTGCCAAATGTGATAGGAATGAACCTCATGGATGCCTTATTTCTGTTAGAAAATATAGGTTTAAAAGTTTCTTATTCTGGAATAGGAAAAATAAAATCTCAATCCTTAGCAGAAGGGAAAATTCCTAAAAAGGGTGATTTGATAAAATTAGAACTGGAGTGAAAACACTAAAAGATATTCTCGCTTTTTCAAAAGTAGAGCAAACAATAGGAAACTTAGAACAATTTATTTCCAAAATAGAACTGGATTCCAGAAGTTGTGAACCAGATAGTTTATTTGTAGCAATAAAAGGGCATCAAGTAGATGGACACCTTTTTATTGAGAAAGCTATAGAAAATGGTGCTCAAGCAATCATTTGTGAAGAACTTCCAAAGAATTACCAAGAATCGGTGACTTATGTTCAGGTGGCAGATAGCCAAAAAGTATTGGCAGAAGCTGCTGCTGCTTTTTATGATTTTCCATCGAGAAAAATTAAAATGATTGGAATCACAGGAACTAATGGAAAAACCACGACTTCTACCCTGCTTTTTGATCTTTTTAATGGTTTAGGACTAAAATCTGGATTAATTTCTACTATTGAATATAAAATAGGAGAAAACAGCTACACTTCTACACACACCACGCCCAATGCCATTAGAGTACAAGAGCTTTTAGCAGAAATGGTAGCGGCAAATTGTTTGTATTGTTTTATGGAAGTCTCTAGTCATGCTTTAGACCAAAAAAGAGTGTGGAGGGTAGATTATGATCTAGCAATTTTTTCAAATATTAGCAGAGATCACTTAGATTATCACCCAGATTATAACCATTATATTGCTAGTAAAAAACTCCTTTTTGATCATCTTAAAGAAGATGCTTATGCCTTAGTCAATAAAGACGACAAACATGGGGAAACCATGCTTTTGCACACAAAAGCAAAGGCCTATACCTATAGTTTGAAAGGAATGGCTGATTTCAAAACAAAAATTATTGAAACAGACCTTCAAGGAAGTTTGATAAACCTCAATGATATAGAAGCTTATGTTCAGCTGATTGGACGACACAATATCTATAATACTACGGTGTGTTTTGCAGTTGCAAGTCTTATGGGCTTGGATATTATTGACACAGTTAGATTATTGACAACTTTAGCACCTGCTAAAGGACGTTTTCAGCAAATTTATGGACCAGAAAATAGAATCGGAATTGTGGACTATGCCCACACACCTGATGCTTTAGAAAATATCCTAAAATCGATCTCAGAAATAAAATATGAATCTTCACAAATTATTACCGTTGTAGGTTGTGGAGGTGATCGAGATAAAGGGAAAAGACCGCAGATGGCAAAAATTGCTTGTCAATATTCTCACCAAGTTATTCTCACATCAGATAATCCAAGAAGTGAAGATCCAGATACGATTATTACTGATATGGAAAAAGGAATTCCACCTCAAGATGTAGGGAAAGTACTTTCAATAACTCAAAGAGATCAAGCTATTAAAACTGCTCTGCGTTTATCGAAACCTAAAGATGTAATTCTTGTTGCAGGAAAAGGACATGAAACCTATCAAGAAATAAATGGAAAAAAACATCACTTTGATGATGCTGAAGAAATTCAAAAAAACTTTATCTTAATCCCACAAAACTAATTTGATCCCAAAAAATGCTTTATTATCTTTTTGATTACCTCCATGAGAGTTTAGATTTTCCAGGAGCAGGAGTGTTCCAATATATTAGTTTCCGAGCAGGAATGGCTTTTATTTTCTCTCTTTTAGTGACTATTTTTATTGGAAAAAAAATTATTAATATTCTTCAAAAGAAACAATTAGGAGAAGAAATAAGAAAGCTCGGACTAGAAGGGCAAGAGGAAAAAGCTGGGGTTCCTACCATGGGAGGAATTATCATAATTTTAGGAATTCTTATTCCAGTATTACTATTTAGTCAGCTAGATAATGTTTATATCATTCTCTTGATGATTACCACAGTTTGGTTAGGTTTTATTGGAGGACTAGATGATTATCTGAAGAAAAAACACAAGAATAAAGATGGACTTGCTGGGAAATATAAAATAGTGGGACAAGTAGTTTTAGGTCTCATTGTAGGTTTTACTCTGTATTTTCATCCCAATGTAACTGTAAAGGAAAAAAGATACCTTGCTGATTCTGAGTTGCAAGCGAAAGTTCAAGCAGAGCAGGTTTATTCTGAGGCGGACGTGAAAAATTATGAACTAGTAGAAACAAAAGATCTCAAAACTACCATACCTTTCTTTAAAAATAACGAGCTAGATTATGGTAAAATATTTGGAGATATTGGTTCAGATTATGGTTGGTTGATTTTCGTTCCTATTGTCATTTTTATTATCGTAGCGATGTCAAATGCGGCAAATTTAACCGATGGAATAGATGGTTTAGCCACAGGAACTTCGGCAATTATCGGTTTGGCATTAGGGATATTTGCCTACTTATCTGGGAATGTGGTGTTCTCAGATTATTTGAATATTCTCTATATTCCAAATTCTGGAGAAATGGTAATTTTTATTGCCGCATTTGTGGGTTCTACCCTAGGTTTCTTATGGTACAACACTTTTCCTGCCCAAGTATTTATGGGAGATACAGGAAGTTTGATGCTTGGAGGTGTGATTGCCGTATTTGCTATTGCAATCAGAAAAGAATTACTTCTTCCTATCTTAGCAGGAATTTTTGTTGCCGAAAATCTGTCGGTGGTTTTGCAAGTTTCTTATTTTAAATATACCAAAAAGAAATTTGGAGAAGGGAAAAGGATCTTTTTAATGTCTCCGCTTCATCATCATTTTCAAAAAGTGGGAATTAAAGAACCTAAAATTGTGATGCGCTTTTTCTTAGTTGGTTTGCTCCTTGCAGTACTTTCTATTGTGACCTTAAAGCTAAGATAATGAGTCAAAAAATAGTTGTTTTAGGTGCTGGAATTAGCGGTGTGGGAGCCTGTGTTTTAGCAAAAAAAAATAGAGCGGATATTTTCCTTTCAGATTACGCTAAAATATCAGAAGAAGATAAAAAAAAGCTTATTGAATTGGGAGTAGACTTTGAAGAAGACGGACATACCGAAAGTAAAATTCTCGAAGCCGATTTGATCATAAAAAGCCCTGGAATCCCTGAAAAAGCATCCATTATTCAGACAATTAGGAAAAAAAATATTCCCCTAATTTCTGAAATAGAATATGCTTTTAGGTATAAAGGAGACGCTAAGATAATTTCTATCACAGGAAGCAACGGAAAAACCACGACTGCCACCTTGATGTATGAAACCTTAAAGAACGCTCATAAAAATGTAGCTTTAGCTGGAAATATCGGTTTTAGTTTTGCAGAGAAAGTAGCCGAAGGAAAAACCGATTGGTTTGTTTTAGAAGTAAGTAGTTTTCAGTTAGATGATTGCAAGGATTTTAAACCCGAGTTTTCACTCATTCTAAATATCACACCAGATCATTTGGATCGGTACCCAAGCTTTGAGGACTATGCAGAATCCAAATGGAAATCTGCCGAAAATCAAGATGAAAGGGACTATTGTATCGCATGGGCAGAAGATGAATTTACCCATCAATTGAGCCCTAAAACACAAGCTCAAAGAATGTTTTTTTCCACAGAGAACAATCAATCTGAAGCTTATATAACCCCTAATGGTTTTAGAATAG
The DNA here is from genome assembly GCA_025210805.1 of Flavobacteriales bacterium. Classification (NCBI taxonomy): domain Bacteria; kingdom Pseudomonadati; phylum Bacteroidota; class Flavobacteriia; order Flavobacteriales; species Flavobacteriales bacterium. The sequence continues at coordinate 152,128 of JAOAQX010000007.1, read as the reverse complement.
AAAATTGGGATTTTCAAAAAGAACTGTGCAGTCTAAAAGGTTTGCATAATCTTAAAAATATGATGGCTGTAGGCTTAGTTGCCCATATTTTAGGACTCAATGAAGCACAAGTAAAAGAAAGCTTTGCTAATTTTGAATCCGTAGAGCACAGACTGGAAAAAGTAGCCGAAATAAACGAAGTTAGCTATATAAATGACTCAAAAGCTACCAATGTGGATGCCACACAATATGCACTGGGAGCAATAGATTCTGGAATTATTTGGCTGGCTGGCGGTGTAGATAAAGGAAACGATTATTCTTTATTGGAAAAATATTTACAAAGAATCAAGGCACTGATTGCTATTGGGCCTTATGCAGATAAATTAGAAAAAGCTTTTAAAAACAAAATAACCATTTTCCATACAGTAGAAGATATGGAACAGGCAGTTAGACTGGCTGGTCAATTGGCGGAAGAAAAAGATACCGTTTTATTGTCTCCTGCTTGTGCAAGTTTTGATTTGTTTAAAAATTATGAGCACCGTGGAAAAGTGTTTAAAGAAGAAGTATTAAAACAGAAAATCTCAAATGAATAAAAGGATATTTGCCTTAATTGTTGTTGCCGGAGGAAAAGGCTTGAGAATGGGAACCGAACTTCCAAAGCAATTTTTGGAAATAAACGGAAAACCTGTTTTGCATTATACTCTTGAGGCATTTTTGGGTTTTTCTCAAGAAAAATTTGATCTAATAACTTATTTGGTACTTCCTAAAGAACACGAAGACTACTGGAATAAAATCTCCACAAATTGGAAATACAAAAAACAAGTTCAAATTATCTTTGGAGGAAAGGAACGTTTTTTTTCTGTCCAAAATGCTATAAAACAAATAGAAAAAGCAGATATTGTAGCTGTTCATGATGGTGTAAGACCTGTACTGGAAGCAGATTTTTTGGAGCGAATTTTTAAGGTAAATTGCCAAAAAATAGGAAAAGTTCCCGTAGTTCCTTTAGTCGATTCTATTCGGGAATACCAAGAAGATGGGAGCACTATTTCGGTGGAGCGAAAAAACTATTGTGCCGTGCAAACACCACAGATTTTTCCTTTCAAAATTTTAAGAGAAGCCTATACACAAGAGTTCAGTAATCAGTTTACGGATGATGCCTCGGTTGTAGAAGCTATGGGACATCAGGTAGATACTTTTGAAGGATCTATTAATAACAAGAAAGTAACACATCCAAAAGATCTCAAAATTATTAAAGAATTATTGTAGTGGAGCTGATAGAAAAACAAATACCATCTTTTGATTGGATTTTTATTTATATCCTACTGATCCTTGTGGGTGCAGTATTTCTTAATAGAAATAGTGTACTACAAGTGGTACAAGGAAGAATATCAACGCTTTTTTTTCTTGAACCTATTGATAAGAAAAAACATTTCTCTATATCTACTTTTACACAAGTGCTTTTATATATCAATGTAATTTTTACATGGGTATTATTGTCAAATTATTTTTTAAAATTTAATTTTAACCAACTTCTTTGGCTTACTCTCGGAATGATAATATTAGTTTTTGGGAAACTGTTACTTATTCAGTTTGTTGGCTATATTTTTGAAGAAGAAAAGCAAAGTAAAAGAGCCATCTTTTATCACAAATATTTTGATATAGCTTCTTATTTTATTACATTTATATGTTTGTTATTCTTATGGGTGATGCCTTTGGAAATACAAAGCTCCAAAGTATTCTTATTTATCTTATTGTTTTTCTACATTTTTGTTAAAATTCGGTCCATAATTGAATTTTATATAAAAACCAAACTACAAGTAACTTACATTTTTTTGTATCTTTGTGCACTTGAAATTTTTCCACTCCTTTGGGTATGGTATATTTCAAGAGAATTAACCTAGGATGAACATTAAAAAAAGTAGCTAAAAGTGAGTAATAAGTTACCTGTAAAATCGATATTGGTTTCTCAACCACAACCAAAACAAGAGAATTCCCCTTTTTATGATTTAGCTTCAAAACAAGATGTTAAAATAGACTTTAGGTCATTTATTCATGTGGAGGGTGTAGATGCATCAGAAGTTCGCAAGAGTAAAATAAACTTAGAAAGTTTCTCTGCTATTATTTTGACTTCAAAAAACGCTGTTGATCATTTCTTTAGAATCTGTAAAGAAATGCGTTATGAAGTGCCAAGCTCTACAAAATACTTTTGTATTTCTGAAGCTGTTGCTTTATACCTTCAGAAATATGTTGTTTATAGAAAAAGAAAAATCTATTTCGGAAAGCATACCTTCAGAGATTTAATTGATGTTTTGGCAAAAAATAAAGAGGAGAAATACCTATTGCCATCATCAGATCTATTGAAGCCAGTTATCCCTCAATTGTTAGACAAGAATGGGATAGACTATACACGAGGAATTTTCTATCGTACTGTATGTAGTGACCTTTCAGATCTTGAAAATGTGTACTATGATATTTTAGTATTCTATTCACCATCAGGAATTAAATCACTTTTCCAAAATTTCCCAGATTTTAAGCAAAACAAAACAAGAATTGCCACCTTTGGGAAAACTACTGCAAACGCTGCAAAAGATTTTGATTTAGACATCAATATAGAAGTGCCTTCTCCAGAAACACCATCTATGACAATGGCATTGGAAAAGTATATTAAAGAAGCAAATAAATAAGATTTTTTTCTTATTTGATTTTAACATGTTTCAAAAAAGCATGTAACAGAACCATAAAAAAAACTACCTTTTTTAAATTTAAAAAAGGTAGTTTTTTGCTATTACACATTAAGAGATGATTTTTATATATCTACCTTTTTTTGCCTTTGTGGCATATTTGATTTATTATTTCTATCAAAATCGTTGGAAAACACCAAAGCATCCAATGAATCTTGATGATATTGCTATTTTGGAAGATAAAGTTCCTTTTTATCAAGAACTTAAAGAGGAGGATCAAATACATTTTGAATTTAAAGTATTGGAGTTTTTACTCAATACCCGAATAGAAGGAGTGAAAACTAAGGTAGAAAGAACTGATGAATTATTGATTGCAGCTTCGGCAATTATTCCCATATTTAATTTTAAAAAATGGCGTTATGACAACCTTACGGAAGTCTTGCTGTATCCTTCTGGTTTTGATGGTGATTTTAAGTTCAAAAACCAAGGAACACGCATTTTAGGAATGGTGGGTAGCGGTTTTATGGAAGGAAAAATGATTTTATCTAAAAAAGCCTTATACCACGGTTTTCAAAATGAAACAGACAAACACAATACTGCCATTCATGAGTTTGTTCACTTGCTTGACAAAGCAGACGGAAATATCGATGGAATTCCTGCTGTTTTTCTCGAAAAACAATATATTTTACCATGGATGACCATGGTTTTGACCAAGATATCTGAGATTCGTAAAAAGGAACATAAGGACATTAACCCTTATGGAGCGACGAACCAAGCAGAGTTTTTTGCAGTGATTTCTACTTATTTTTTTGAACAACCACAACTTTTGAAAAGAAAACACCCAGAATTATATAAAATTCTTTGTGAAATATTTGATCATTAAACATGCTCAAGAGCGTATTTAACAAGTAATCGGTATAAATAAGCTTTATTCAACTATTTTGCATGATATTTGTCTTGGTTAACCAATGAAGCCTCAAAATTTAGGAGAAGTATATTACCTTAATGTTTATATGTAATATTTGTTTTTCCAAAAAATCCCAATTTTTGAAAGTATCCTAATTGGTTTAACAAAAACGGATTTTATTGATTTCCGTTCAATTATTTATTCCTAATTTATTTTTAATATTAAAACCTTAGGAATTAGCAAAAAAAATTATGTCAAAAAAGAGAAATAATATACGAGGTAAACGCCTTGTTCAGAAGAAGAAAGTTCCACATTTGGATCGTAAAATAATTGCCTTTCTTCACGATAATCCAGAGCCACATACTCCCAAAGAAATTTTTAACGCCTTAAAACTTAAAACCAAAGACTTGAAACACCAAGTGGTTCAAATTTTGAGAAACTTTTTGGCGGAAGAAATCATTCAAGAAGTAGGGCACGGAAGCTATGCACTAAAAAATAGTAAGCAGACTCTTATTGGAAATATCCAGATAAATCCATCGGGTTCGGGGTATTTTTTAATGGAAGAAAACGATGATATTTTTGTTTCTAGAAAAAATACTGCTCATGCACTCAATAATGATTTGGTAGAGCTTCTTTTAATTCCTAATAAAAGAGGAAAAAAGCAAGAAGGTCAGGTTCTCAGAATTATTGAAAGAAATAAAACAAGCTATATTGGAGTTGTTCAAAAACAAGGAAAAAATGCTTTTATCCAGACAAAAAATGTAGGGAAAGATTTCTTTGTTCCTCAAAAAAATCTCCAAGATGCTAAAGAAGGTGACCGAGTGGAAGTAATAATGACCTCTTGGCCTTTGGATGCCAAAAACCCTTTTGGGAAAGTAGTTAAAAATTTCGGAAAAGTAGGTAGTATAGAATCAGAAGTACAAGGAACATTAGCAGAGTTTGGTTTGCCTTATGAGTTTCCTCCTGAAGTAGAAAAAGAAGCCAAAAGATTTAGTGATCAACTTACCAAAGAAGACCTAGCAGAGCGAAGGGATTTTAGAGGAACACCCACATTTACCATAGACCCTGTGGATGCCAAAGATTTTGATGATGCCCTTTCTGTAAAGAAAATTGCGGAAGATCTTTGGGAAATAGGTGTGCATATTGCCGATGTAAGTTACTACCTTGATCAATCTGAAATATTGGATAAAGAAGCGCAATCTAGAGCCACTTCTATCTATTTGGTAGATCGAGTAGTTCCTATGCTTCCAGAGGTGCTTTCAAACGGTTTGTGCTCTCTGAGACCCCATGAGGTAAAAAGAACTTATTCTGTGGTTTTTCACATTAATGAAAGAGCCACTATAAAAGATGTTTGGATAGGAAGAACGATCATAGAATCAAACCATCGTTTTACTTATGAAGAAGCTCAAGAAATAATAGAAACCCAGCAAGGACCTTACGGAGAAGAAATTTTATTGTTAGATAATTTGGCGAAAAAATTCCGAAAGAAAAGAACCAGTTCTGGAGCTATTGCTTTTGATAAAGAAGAAATTCGCTTTAAACTGGATGATGAGAAAAACCCCATCGGAGTCTATTTCAAGATTTCAAAAGATGCCAATAAATTGATTGAAGAATTCATGCTTTTGGCAAACAAAAAGGTGGGAGAAAGTATCGGAAAAGTGAGCTCCAAAAGACAAGCTCGAACTTTTGTTTACAGAATTCACGATCGACCAGACATCGAAAAACTAGAAAAATTTAAAAGTTTTGTTACCCAAATGGGATTTGAGTTTAATCTCGATAATCCAAATCTCAACGAAGAAATAAACAGAGTATTGGCAGAAGCTTACGAAACTCCTTTTGGAGAAATGGTAGAACTTTTGGCAATGCGAAGCATGAGTAAAGCCAAATACAGTACCAATAATATTGGACATTATGGACTCGGTTTTAAGCATTATAGTCATTTCACTTCACCCATTAGACGATACCCCGATGTAATGGCACATCGTTTATTAACACATTATGCAAAAGGAGGCGATAACGCAAATCCTGTAATGTATGAAGGACTTTGTAAACATAGTTCGGATATGGAAAAACTTGCCACAGATGCTGAGCGTAGCTCCATCAAGTTTATGCAGGTAAAACTGATGTCTGAACACGTAGGAGAAAGTTTTGAAGCAACAGTAAGTGGTGTAACAGAAAGAGGGATTTATGCAGAAATTATCGACAATCATTGTGAAGGAATGATTAGAATCTCTAGTATTGAATCAGACTTCTATATGGCATTTCCTAAACAGTATATGATTAAAGGAGTAAACTCGGGGCGTGTGATCAAATTTGGAGACAAAATAAAAGTAAAAATCACCCATACAGATCTTGTTAAAAAGCATATTGATATGGTGCTAGTGGAGTAGGAAATCGCAGACAGAAAAGCAAAGAATCATTTTGTAACGATCTCGATACACGCTTGTAGAAAACGTTGATAACTCAAAAATTAGAAATAGATTGATGGGATTTGATTATGATATTTTAAAAACTAGACAGTATTGGAAGCAAGAAGAATTGCTTTACGATATTTGGAAAGAGCACCCCGATATTCTTGCCGAAAGCATTGATTTTGCTATTAAGAATGAAGCGGAAAGTTTTATTCCTTTTTGGTATCTCGACCACTTTTTCTACAAGCACGAAGCCTTTTATAAACAATGGGAGGATGTATGGATATGGAGTTTGGAAAAACTCTCAAATTCTTCTTGCAAAAGAAGTGTTTTAAGGGTTTTAACTAAAAAGAAAAGAAATTTTAATGAGGAACAAGCAGGTTTTCTATTAGATTTTTGCATTCGTCATTTTTCCAATCCCTTTGAGGAAATAGCGGTGGTAGCCCACTGTATGAAAATCACTGAGTATTTACTTCCAAGATATCCAGAATTGGCAAGGGAAGTGCAGCTTATTTTAGAGGATTTACCGCCCAAGGATAGTGCAGGAGTTCGTTTGAGAACAAAGCAGTTATTGCAAGTGGTAAATAGATTATAACACCGTAAATGGTATAAAACTTGCGGCATTATATGAATCTCTTTAACACAAAAAAAGGCTATACAATTTCTTGTATAGCCTTTTGTATTTGTAAAACAGTGTCCTACTAAAGTCCTAACTGCTTCTTTACACTTGGTGTAACATCTTTCTTTTTGGCTGCAAATACAATGAATCCGTTAGAAACTGCCATGTCAATAATATAAGTATAACCTTCTCCTTTGGCTACTGCATTTATTGCCTTTTGAACCTTCTCAATAAGTGGTTTTAGAGCATCTGTTTCTGCTTTCATCAGTGTTTTTTGTGACTCTTCGTAGAACGCTTTAATTTTCTTCTCTAAAGTTAATATTTCAGATTTACGAGATGTTGCAACAGATTCAGTCATGGTTGCAGCTTCTGCGTTAAAAGCATCATATTTAGATTTCAATTCGTTCTCAAGCGATTTTAGCTGAGTTTGCTTTTTCTTAGTAACTGCTTCTACTTTTTTACGTGCAGATGCTGTTTCTGGAAGCATTTCCAAAATTTCTGATGAATTGATATATCCGATTTTTTCTTGTGCTTGAGCAACTAAAACTGTTGCGCAAACCATAAGTACTGTCAAAAGTCTTTTCATGTTGTTTTTTTTACTTTCTTTTTTTAATGTTTACAAAAATAACCAAATGCTATTAATAACCTAATTTATTCAAAATTTCATCGCTTACATCAAATTTAGGGTCTGAATAAAGCATCACTAATTCACCTGCTTTGTCAAATACTATTGCGTAGCGTTTCTTTTGAGCATATTCATTAATTGCAGCTTGAACTTTTTCTTGAATTGGTTGTAAGTAGCTCTTTTGTTTTTCAAAAAGCTTACCATTAGGACCAAAATATTTTCTTTTAAGGTCTTTTAACTTTCTTTCTTTTTTAATGATCTCATCTTCACGAGATAATTTTAAGTCTGGAGTAAGCAATGCTTGTTCTGCTTGATACATTTCAAACATTTTATCAATTGCGATTTGTTCTTCTTCTATTTCCTTTTGCCATTTGGCAGAGAGTTCATCTATTTTCTCTAAGGCAATATTATACTCAGGAATTTCACTAAGAATGTATTTAGAATCTACGTAGCAAAACTTTTGAGCATTTGCCATATTGAATCCTAAAAAAAGTGTCAGAATAAAAATAAGTTTTTTCATAGAATAATTTTTTTAAAAACGTTGTCCTAAAATAAAGTGTGTTTGCCATCCGCTAGGTGTTTTCTTCCCGTAAATTGGGTCGAATCCATAAGCAAAATCAACTCCTAGAATTCCCAGCATTGGCATAATTACACGGAATCCTACACCGGCAGATCTTTTGGTAACAAAAGAGTCAAACTGAGAGAAATCTGCGAATCCATTACCTGCTTCTGCAAATACTTGACCATAAATGGTGGTTTGAGCACTTTTCATAAATGGGTATCGTGCTTCTATAAAGTACTTCACATAAGCTCCAGAGGCTTCTTGTGAGGTAGCTTTAGGGTTTGCTTCAGAGTTTCCGTATCCTCTTAATGCAATTACTTCAGACCCATCAAAACGCCCTCCTGCTTGTAGTCCGTCTCCTCCAATATGGAAACGTTCAAAAGGTGTTAATCCTGTTTCAGAATTATAAGGTGCAAGAGATCCTGTTTCAAAGTGGGTTCTAAGAACAAGTTTTCCAACGATATTTGTGTACCAGTCTGCAGAGAATCTTAGTTTATAGTATTCTAACCACTTAAAACGCTCTTTTGGTTCTAGGTTTTTATAATCTTTACCATTTATAAGTGAATATGGAGGGGTAAATTCTCCAGAAATACTAAAAGTAGAACCCGATGTTGGGAAGAAAGGATCAAAGACCGAACTACGTGAAAGTCCAATTCTGTAATTGAAGTTATGAGAAACTCCATCTCTAAATCCATCTACAATTTCGTAAGACCAGTTATTGAGGCTATATCTTTGTAAAGTAAGGCTGTGGGTAAGTGTAAAAAAGTCATCTGGCCAACGCAATCTTTTTCCTAGGGATACAAAACCTCTATTGGTAATTAATTTACCATTCTCGCCTTGGGTAAATACAGTATGATTGAGCCCTACAGTAAGTGAGTTTGGTTTTTTACCTCCCAGCCATGGTTCTGTAAAAGAAATTCCATAACTCTGGTAGAAAGAACCGTTTGAAGTAGCATTCAAATTAAGTTTTTGTCCATCTCCACTAGGTGTAGGTTTCCATGCATCTTTATCAAAGAATTTTCTCAGCGAGAAATTATTTAAACTCAATGCCAAAGTTCCTAAGAATTGGTTTGAACCTCCCCAAGCTCCTTGAAGTTGTATTTGATCTGCCGACATTTCTTGAAGATCATATTCTATATCTACCATTCCTGTGGCAGGATCTGGGATAGGCTGAATTCCCATTTTCTGCGGATTAAAATACCTCAATCTAGAAAGTTCTTCTTGGGTTCTAATGATATCAGAGCGACGGAAAAGCTGTCCTGGCTTGGTTCTCAGTTCTCGGTAAACAACGGCATCTCTTGTTTTTGTATTTCCTTTTACAATGACGTTTCTAATAAAGGCTTGTTGACCTTCTACAATACGCATTTCAAGATCTATAGAGTCATTTTCTACCAATACTTCTACGGGTTGAATATTAAAGAAAAGGTATCCATCATTCATATAGAGTGACTTGATATCTGTTGAAGAAAAACTAAACTCTAATCGTTCATTGAGGAGTTTTTCGTCATAAATATCTCCTGCCTTGATCCCCAATACTTGTGTTAATTTTTCGGAAGTGTATTTTGTATTTCCAATCCATTTGATATTTCTAAAGTAGTATTTCTTCCCTTCATTAATATCCATATTGATTACAATTCTCCCTTTGTCGTTTCTGGTAATACTTTCTTTGGTTATTTTGGCATCTCGAAACCCTTTTGCATTGTATGCATCTATTATGGCTTTTTTATCTTCTTCGTAGTTTTTCTCAATAAATTTTGAAGCCTTAAACAGTCGGTAAAATTTCTTGGTTTTTGTTTCTTTCATTTTCCTACGGAGTTTACCATCAGAAAATGCTTCATTACCCTCAAAACTAATCGAGGCAACTTTTATTCTTTTGTTTTTATTGATATTAAAATCTAGGATTTTTCCGTTTCGCATATCTTCGTCATCACTTACTTCGATATTCGTTTCAACATCATAAAAACCTTTGGCAATATAGTATTTATTAATACTTATTTTGGCAGTTCTTAGCATATCCTTGGTAATGGTTTTACCTCGGTAAAGCTGTAGTTTTTCTTTCAGTTTCTTCACCTCATTATCGGTTCTACCAGGAAAAGAGAATTTCGAAACTTTTGGAAGTTCATCTAACGACAACTCCAAAAAGATAAAGTTTTCTTCAATTTTTGTAGCCAGTAGTCTGACATCGGAAAAGAGTCCTTGTTCCCAAAATTTTCTTACCAAATTTTTGGTTTCATCTCCAGGAACCTTAATTTTATCACCCACTTCTAGTCCTGCAAGTAGTAAAACCGAGTTTTTATCAAGGTTGTTTTCTCCTGTTACTTCAATGCTTCCTATGGTATATTCTTTTGGGGCTTCAAAATTGATATTGATTTGGTTATTTCCAAGGTCAATTTGTGCCCACATAGTGAATGGGTTTGCCAATAGGCAAACGAAAAGAATGCTTAGTATATTTTTAATCATGAAATTGATTTAATTTATCTGTTCACTGGTTTTTCCAAATCTTCTTTCTCTGTTTTGATACCTTTCGATACAGGCAATGAGGTCTTCGCCACGAAATTCTGGCCAGAGTTTTTCTACAAAAATAAATTCACTGTAAGCAAGTTGCCAAAGCAAGAAATTGCTCAGTCTTTGTTCTCCACTTGTGCGAATAAGTAACTCGGGATCTGGATAATTTTTGGTGTTTGAATACTTTCTAAAAGTTTCTTCGTTTATTTCATCTGGATGGATATTTTCTTCTTTGATATCCAAAGCCAGTTTTTTAAGTACTTGAGCGGTTTCCCATCGGGCACTATAACTTAGTGCTAGCACTACGGTAAGTTGCTCGTTGTCTTTTGTTTTTTCGATAACATCTTGTAGATTTTTTCTACAGTTTGTGGGTAAATCTTCTGTATTACCAATAGTTTCTAAACGAATATTGTTCTTTTGAAGCGTCGGTAATTCTTTTTGAAGTGTATTGACTAATAAATCCATTAATGCGTTTACCTCAAGCTTTGGACGATTCCAATTCTCTGTAGAAAAAGCGTACATAGTCAAATATCGGATTCCTAACTTGGCAGCCGTTTCAATGGTTTCTCTCACTGCTTTAACGCCGTTTTTGTGTCCAAAAATCCTTTTCATTCCTTGTTTTTTGGCCCATCGACCATTTCCGTCCATTATAACGGCAACGTGTTTAGGAACGTTCTTTTTATCTATATTGTTATCTAATTCTGTCATGCTTATTGTAATTCATCAGGACAATGAATTCTTTTTTGTTTGATATTATATGAGAACATAAAGCCTGTAAAAAAGTACCAATCATTATTGGTAGAAATTGCTCTTTGATGACCCGTTTTTCCCATTCCTGTAGGATCTGAAAAATAAGCAGCGTCTGTACCTTTTGAGGCGAGTATTTTAGTTTTATCTGCATAGTTTCCGCTTGCATCATCAAGATAATCGGTAAACAAAGCTCTCCAACCAAATTCAACCGAAAACTTCCATCTTTCGGTAAAGTTAAATTTATATCCTACTCCAAACGGGATGGCTAATTGTGTTAAACTATATGAGCTTGCTCCTTCGTTTAATAGTTGACCTTCGGTCCCTAGTTTTTGTAAATCGTATGTTTTACCATTGAGTTCTGCTTGAGGATTAAAAATATAACCCGCAACTCCTGCAAATATAAATGGGGTAGAAAAAAATCTATTTCTATGCTTGTAAGCAGAATACCTAAAGAAGTGATATTCTCCAATAACAGAAAACTCGGTGATTTTTGAAGAGAAATGTAAGCCTCTCTGCTTCTTAAAGAGATCTGATGAAAGACGATCATCGGCCTCAATGTCCCCTTGAGCAATCATTGTTCTTATAGCAATATAATAATCTGGATTATATCGATAAAAGATCCCTTTCACTGTCCCAAGCGTTTTTAAACTCTTTAGCCCGTCAGTTTCTCCGATATCTCCGATATATCCAGAAGCTCCTCCAAAAATTCCAAACTCATGTTTTTGTGCAAGCATATCTTGACTCAAAAACATTAGAATACAGAGGCTTCCTATTATTTTAGCAATCTTCTTTGTAATCTGCATAAGATCTATTTTCTACCACAGGATTGTTCCTTTCTAGAATACAACGACAAATCTATGGTTTAGTTGTGCAAATATAACTTATAAACTTGTAAATTAAGGTTAATACTTCTTTCTTAATTTGAGAGAAATTTCTGAGATAAGTACATATATTGGAACGCTATTTTGTTTCTAAATACTCCTATTGGAAGTAAATATTCGATAAAAAAATACATTTTTTGTTTGTCAAAATATATTTTTAGTCTAGTCTAAATATTATATTTGCATTATCAAAAAAAATATTTGGATGAAAAAAATTCTCCTATTGCTACTCATCATTCCTTTTTGGAGTTTCGGACAAGGAAAAATTTCAGGAAACGTCATAGAGCAAAATATTCCTCTAGAAGGTGTACATATTCAGTTAATTAATACGGACTATAAAGCGATTTCAGATCCTCAAGGGAAATTTATATTTAATGATCTGACATTTGGTAAATACCAATTAAAGGCGAGTTTTATAGGGTATAAAACAGTTATTAAAGAAGTCATTATAAACAAAAAACATCCATCAAAATACCTTAAAATTTCTTTGGAAGAAGAGAATAATTATCTGAACCAAATAGTGGTTACAGGAACACGTACTGCAAGACGAAAAACAGAATCTCCAGTAATTGTTCATGTAATGGATAAAAGCAAACTTGAACAAATTCAGGCTTGTTCTGTAGCCGATGGACTCAGTTTTCAGCCTGGTTTAAGAATGGAAACGGACTGTCAAACTTGTAGCTATTCTCAGCTTAGAATGAATGGTCTTTCGGGATCCTATTCGCAAATTTTGATTAATGGTAGAAATATTTTCTCTCCATTAACAGGACTTTATGGCTTAGAACAAATGCCCAGCAATATGCTTGACAGAATTGAGGTGGTAAGAGGAGCTGGTTCTGCCTTATATGGTTCATCTGCAATAGGTGGAACAGTAAATATCTTCACTAAAACTCCAGAGAAAAACTCCTATGAAATCAATTTTCTCCAACAATTTATTAATGGAGAAACGAGTGATATGCAATTATCTGGAAATGCCAGTGTGGTAAATGAGAAAAAAAATGCAGGTTTGTCTGCCTTTGTAAATAAAAGAAAAAGAGAAACTTGGGATGCCAATGATGATCGGTTTTCAGAATTGCCTTCCTTGAATATTAACTCTTTTGGTTTAAATGGTTTTTTTATTCCCAAAGTAAACCAGAAAATAGAATGGAGCTATAGTAATCTACAAGAGAAAAGATATGGAGGAGAAATGGTGGATAAAGCACCACATTTGGCTCTTCAAAGTGAAGATAGAACACATGATGTAGATTTATTAAGTGTGGATTATGAAATAGAGTGGAATGAAAAAAACGCTAGTTTAGTTAGCTACCTTGCTTATCAAAATACGGATAGAGATCACTATACAGGAATTTTTCCTGATGATTCTGTGAAAATTAAAAATCACCTCGAAAAACCGCCTTATGGAATTTCAAACAGTAGAACGTTTCAAGGGGGAATACAGTTTAATAAAAGACCCGAAAAGTTTTTTAAGCATCGAAATCAATTGACTTTAGGTCTTGAATTTCAAAACGATCAGGTGTTTGATGAAATTAGAACATACAATTACTTAATTGATCAAAATGTAGAAAATTTTGGTCTTTTTGCCCAGTCAGATTGGGATCTCACAGAAGATTTGAATCTTTTGACAGGAGTAAGACTGGATCATCATAACTTCTTAGACCAAGTGGTCTTAAGTCCAAGAATCTCCGCATTGTATAAAGTATTTGAAGGTGCTCAGTTTAGACTTAGCTGGGGACAAGGATTTAGAGCACCACAAGCATTTGATACCGATCTGCATTTGGCTTTTGCAGGTGGTGGTGTATCTAGAATTTCCTTGGCAAAAGGATTAAAAGAAGAACGATCTAATAGCTGGAGTACCTCTTTTAATTATGATTATGCCAGCGAACATTTTATCACAGGTTTTACCCTAGAAGGATTTTATACAAATTTAAAGAATGCCTTTTATCAGCATCATATTGGGGAAGATGCTTTCGGAGAGTTGTTTGAAAAAAGAAATGGAGCTGGAGCAGTTGTTCGTGGACTTTCTTTGGAATATCGATATAATTATGACGAAAAATTTCAGATAGAAAGTGGCTTTACTTTTCAAAAAAGCGAATATGATGAAGCAGTAACGGTTTTAGAAGGTTTGGAGGCAAAAAAAGCTTTTTTAAGAACGCCAAACACCTATGGATTTGCCACTCTGAGTTATTTTCCCACAAAAAAATGGGCGGTTTACTTAAACTATCTTTATACTGGAACAATGGATTTGGTCCACTTTGCAGGTGCCGAAGGCGTAACAAAAGACCAGTTTTTACAGTCTGATGCTTTTTCTGATTTTGGGTTAAAGTTTGCCTATAAAACAACTTGGAAAAAACTTCAAAATAATATCGAGTTTTATGGAGGTGTAAAAAATGTCTTTAATGCCTATCAAAAAGATTTCGACAAAGGAAAAAATAGAGATAGTAATTATATCTATGGTCCAAGCTTGCCCAGAACTTTTTATTTTGGCTTAAAGATAGGGGTGTAGTGCCGATTTTTTGAATGATTGTGTTTATGATTGATTTTTCACTAATATACCTATGGTGAATTTACCATTGAAATGGTGTTGTCATTTGAGAGAGAGTTTTTTGTTTGATTTTACAAGTTGGCTATTCAGTAGGATTTAGTAGAAGTAATTTATTAAGTGTTTTATTGATGAAATTTTTACAAAAAAGTCGAAATTTATATGCATTTATCGAAAAATCAACGGATTGATTTGTTGTATTTACTATATTTGATAAATTAAATATAGTATCCAGATGTCCAAATGCTATCTGGAGAATTAATTTGGTCTCCTATTGATACAAAAGACTGTTGTTATCCAAAGATGAAATTGCAGCAGAATATATTTAGGGTGAATACCAAATAAAAAGAGATAATAAACAAACTCGAAACCGCATTAAAATAATATCAGAACTTAATTCTAGGTAGTACATCATAATCATTTGATGGAATACGATCGTTCATCGTTGTAGGTAGTTGATAAAAATGATATAGAATGACAGAGCAAGAAATAGTAAAAAAAGTTGAGTGGAGAGATTTAAAAAGCTTGTCGATTAAAGAGCTTTTGATTGAAAATAATTTAACAATTCCATGGTTTGTGATATCAATAACTTTAGCATATAAAGGGATGTATTTGATAGCTTTACCATTTTCTGGATTTTTCTTTTTAGCTGGTCTAAGACAAGTGCATAATGGATTTCATAATTCGCTAGGAACAAATAGATT
Source organism: Flavobacteriales bacterium (assembly GCA_025210805.1). Lineage (NCBI taxonomy): Bacteria > Pseudomonadati > Bacteroidota > Flavobacteriia > Flavobacteriales > Flavobacteriales bacterium. The sequence goes on along the minus strand of JAOAQX010000007.1, from coordinate 136,965 downwards.
TTTAACTTGGTTTACACTGTTTAGCAATAGTATTTTAATGATGACTTCTATTCATGCAGTAAAGTTTAATCATCTAAGACACCATAAGTATTGCTTGTCAGAAGAAGATCAAGAAGGAAAAGCAGCACACATGAGTTGGTATGGTGCAATATTATACGGACCAATTCATATGTTTAAAATTCATAAAGTTACTTGGGAATTGGGTAATAAAAAATATAAACAAAATATGGTTTTAGAGCTTGCGTTAATTGCAGTAGCAATCGCGATAGCTTTCTATTTTGAAATAGAGTGGCTTCAGTATCATATTTTAGTAATGATAATTGGGGAGTTTTTAATGGCTTTTTTTGCTGTGTGGACTGTTCATAATGATACAGCTGATAATCCTGAATTGGCAAGGACACAAAGAGGGTGGCTGAAGAATAAAATAACATTCAGTATGTTTTATCATTTAGAACATCATTTATTTCCAGCTGTGCCTACAATTAAATTACCTGAATTAGCTAAAAGGATAGATGATCATGCTCCAGAAATAGAAAAAAAGAATACATTTTAAATTTAAAGAATGCGCTAGCTTGCTTCCAATTTTTTATCCGCGGGTAGAGAATATTTATGTTTTTATTCAATATCCATACGATCTAAACTATTCTGTTTTTCCTCGAAATTCTCTTTCCACGATGGAATATCGTTGAATATTATGGGTTTCTGTAATGTTAAATGATTCATTAATGGATAGCATTCATACTCTAACCATTTTAATTTTTCGAAATCGTAAATCATAATTGATTCATTTTCTTTAATTAAAAAAAACAATAGGAAACTTGGTTTATACTCTTCAAAGAATATCAATTTATCTGTAGAGCTAAGTTTTCTTACTACTGCTTGATTTGGTAAGACATACTTCATTATCTTAAAAATGTTCTCTTTAGAAACTTTTGTGAGTAGTTCTTTAACATTCTTTTTATTTATACAAAACTCCAACATTGATCCACTTCCTATTTTCTTAGCTTTCAGACTGGATCTATTAATCAAAACAGAAACAGAATATCCGTTGGGCGAAAGTTTATAATTAACAACTAAATTACTGTCGTTAAGCTTTTCGTAGCTGTCTAAACTGTATGACCTTTTGAACATTAGTTTATTAGCCATAACATTCGCTAAAGAGTCATTAGGGAAATAAAGGCAGTCACCATAATAAGACAAATCATCCCAATTAGTTAGTGTTTCATAAAAATCAATTTTACACACTTCAAATATCATTGTTGAATCCTTTTTTGATAAATGATGTTCAGATTGTCCAACTGCAACAGGTATGTTAAACATTAGACCAATTAGTAATAAAAAAATGTAGCGCATGAAAATCTATTTGAAATTTTGTAAAACTTCTTATCTGTCTGATTTTTTTTGGAACGAGTGTAGGTGTTTTAATCCAATGACAATTGATGCGTAACCCAGCTCCTATATTTTTCACTGATATAAAACCCAAAACAGTCATTATATTTTGGTTGAATAATAACATCGCAAAATGTTGTTTCGAATACCCATTTTTTTTGACCGAATATAGGATTTGGAAAAAGAAATAATAATAGAATCGGAAGAATATTTATTCTATCCATTTTATAAATTATCATTTTCTTTACCAGAAAAGCCCAGATCAGGCTGGTGTACTTTTTCATAGTCAATTTTTTTTTCATAGTCAATTTTAAACTTTCCTAGTGGCTTCTTTTTTTTTGTCATGTATATTGGCAACCAAATAAAACCTGTTTGGTACCACATTTACTTTAATTATTTGGTGATAGCTTAGGGTCTGTAAAAATCTTGTTCTTTTCAAAATAAATATTTAAGCTTCGATCAACATAAATTCGAATATTCTTTTCATTTGTCAGTTTTAGATTTCCATGAACATATATGCCACCATTTTGTGTACCCATTTGAGAGTCATCTTTTTTGAAAACAATTTCATAAGACCATAGATTCTTTTTAATAGAATACTTCCCCTTACCAAATTTAATACTCGTACATACACCATTAGCTTCTAGAATCAATGTGTCGACCATTGAATTAAATGTTGCTGGATGTCCATTTTTTATAAATTCCTGATTTCGTGCAGAGAAAATATAAGTCCCTTCCACATCCTTATCATTTATTGTGTTTTTACACGAAAAAAATAAAGGTAAACTTAGTAGGAAAATGGCGATATTTCTCATCGTGTTTATCATCAAAAAACATTAGAACCTCCTTATTCCTTTAAAGTTTTAAAACGCAAAACAACTTGTTTTTCATGTTGTTTTTCAAGGTTGAGTACGTTCGGTTCTTGTAATAAGGTTAGTTTAGTATCAGGGTCTTCTAAGGATATGTTCAGTGTATATGGACTCTGGATGGTGGCTTGAGAAAAATCATAGAGTTCTGAGAACACCTTAAATACTTGGGCAGTCTCTAGTAGTGAGAATTGACTGTTTTCGTTTTGTTCAATCTTTAGGGTGTCGATAATTCCAGATTTGAGCATCATTTCGGCTTGAGTATTGAGGTTTACTTCCATTTTTTTTACGGCAAAATTTACCTCAATTTGAGAACCACCATAAGCCTTAATTTTAAGAGAATCGAATGCACAAAGAAGTTTGTTTTGTAATTCTACTTGGCCCATCAGTTCTATTAAATCAATTTGTTTATATCTTAAAAAAACTTCCACAGGTGCTTGTTCAGCGGTGTTTTTATTGGAAATAATCATTTGTTTTCCATCAATATCCACCTGCATATTTTTGAGGGCTTCTTCTGTAGATGCCATTTCTAAACGAGACATGGAATCTTGACGTAAATAGACCGTAAAATCACCAACACAACGAAGATTTGTAAATTCAGAAATTTCAAATTCACGAGCAATTTTATGATTGTTTTCATAGCTATTTTGAGCCTGTAAAAGGCTGGAAATACACACAAAAGCAAAGAGTAGTAATTTATTAATCATATAAAACGAATTTCTAAAATAGGGAGGTCTTCCAAGTGTTTGTTAAGCTCGTTTAGGAGTTCTTTTGCCCGAAAACGCAACGTAAATTTCAAGGATGAATTATTGATGGAGACATAAAGGACATTATTTTCAAGGTGTATTCTTTCTGTGGATGCCAGGAGTTCTTTGTCAGCTATTTTTTCCCAAAGTACTTGAATATTCGCTTGGCGTGTTTGTGCATTCCAGCGATAGCGTTTTGCCATTTCTTCTATGATAGCAGAAATACTATTTGAATATCCAAATCTTCTTTTTTTCATGCATTATGAGCTTGTTGGGTAAATTTAATGAAAATAATATGGTTCTTAGAATTCTTTTAAATATTACAGAATTTCAAATAGTTGATGTTCTATTTTTAAATGCCCCAACAGGTGCTCCATACGATCTTTATGCGTATCTGTAATAAAAATTTGCCCAAAATAATCTTGATTCACCAAGTCTATTAGTGCTTGCACACGGTGATCATCGAGTTTATCAAATACATCGTCTAGTAGTAGAACAGGGTCAACTTTGTGTGTGTGTTTGAGGTAATCGTATTGAGCAAGTTTTAGTGCAATCAGTAGACTCTTCTGTTGACCTTGAGAGCCAAAACGCTTTACGAGTCCTCCATTGATGCTCAAGATGATATCGTCTCTATGAATTCCCATAGAAGTATGCTGGAGTAAACGATCTTTAAGAATGTTTTTTCGAAATTCTTTTTCAAAATCTTCTTTTACTTGGCTTTCATACCTGATATCTACTTGCTCTAAGGGATTCTGTGCCAATTGCTGGTATTTTTCTTGAAAAAAGACCCGAACTTGTTCAATATAGCTTTGTCTTTTCTCAGCAATTTCCATGGCAAAGGCAATCATTTGTGCATCATAAACCTCTAATTGATCGGGGTTGAAGACATGATTGCTGGCAAAATACTTGAGTAAACTATTGCGTTGTTGCAGGAGTTTATTATACTTTACTAAAGCGTTTAGGTAATTCTTATCTACTTGAGAAAGGATCATATCAATATACTTTCTTCGGCTAGAAGCTCCTTCACTTATCAAGTCTCTGTCATAAGGCGATATCAAAACTAAAGGTAAATAACCTATAAATTCCGTGATTTTTGGGAATTCATAATCATTTTTTTTCAGACGCTTTTTCTTACCCGTTTGCACCATTACAGAAAGGGTGTCAAAACTGTCTTCTTTTTGTATTTCAGCTTGTATCATAAAAAAAGACTGCTCAAACTGAATATTGTGTTTATCGAGCGTACCCGAAAAACTTTTGGCTAAAGCCAAATAATGAATTGCCTCTAAAATATTGGTTTTTCCAATACCATTTTTACCCACAAAACAATTGATATTGGGAGAGAAGCTCCAAGAACTCTGCTCGTGATTTTTAAATTGGGTAAGATCTAATTTTCTAATATGCATTACCAGCTATTTTGTGAATTCTAATAGATATTCGGCATAAACATTCTTGCAATCATTGGGGGAAAATGTAAGTGCAAATTCCCTATATTTTTGCTTAATTTTTAGCTCAATAGAATCGGTCATTTTCTCCTCAAGATTTGCTTTTGTATGGATCTCATCTCCCACTGCTACTAGGCGATTATCTAACCAAGAACCTTCTATCATTTTTAGAACAGAATAAGTTCCTTCCTCCTTTTTTTGAAGAATACATCCTAAACCGCCTTTTGCGTAGTCTTGATGATTTTGTATGCCTAGTTTCCACCCAAAATAATGGAAGGCATCTTTTAATCCTTCTGTGTAATCTTCTGTACCAAAAATGTATTTATCGATGATTTTTTGTGCTTTTTCTCCGCCTAATTCTATCATTAAATGAACAATATCTTCCTGAGAATATCCATTTTCTCTTATGGATTTATTCTCATAGAGTGTTCTCATGAAAGTATGCAGACTTTCTTTTCCTTGCGAGTGTTCTCTAATGGCAGCATCTATCATGAGCATACAAAGAGCTCCATCTTGATAAATAGATAATTTCCTGTTTGGAATTCCTAGCTGGTAACCGTCTAGCCAAGTATCCCAACTAGATTCAGCCACAGAATAATTGAGAAAACCATAGTTTTCAAAATGCACTTTTAGCCAATTATCAACACATTTTTTCCATCCAAGATCATCAAAAACACCACTTTCCCAAAGAATAAGATCGCCCATATAAGTGGTGAGTCCTTCGTAAATAAAACCAAGAGGAGAATAGTTTTCTTGGTCATAACGATAGGGTTTCATCACTGCTGGTCTTAGTGCTTTGATATTCCAACAATGATAAAGCTCATGAGAAGAAATATGAAGAAATTCTCGATAGAGTTTATCTTCAAATAACTCTCTATCAGGACCTAAGCATATTACGGTGTTTTCAGTATGTTCTACACCATGATAAGACTTAAAAGGTGTAATGAGAAACAAAAAATCATAACTTTCTACAGGAAGAGAACCAAAATATTGTAGTTGTTTCTCCGTAAATTTTCTAAAATCTGTGAGAATTCTTTCTTTTGGAATCTCTTGCACTCCTTGAAAATAAAGGTTGAACACTTTGTCCTTACAAGTGTAAGAAAAATGAGTAAGTGTTTCCGATGCCATAAAAGGTGTTTCTACCAATGAATGAAAGTTCTCAAAATGGTATTTTCCTTCCTTAAAGTATCTTTTTGGCAAGCTGTTTTTAAAACGCTCAGGATATACCAGTTTCAGACTCAGTTTTTCTCCTATTTTACCTTCTTGATACATGCAACACTGGATCGGATTTACATAGAATAAGTCTTGATCCACAAAACAAGAACCTGCATTGACTTCATTGGCATAGTATTCATATTGAATTTTAAAGGCAGATCCATTGGGGAATATTTTCCAGCGATCTTTACTTATTTTTTGAAAGGACAATGGTTTGTTTTCCGCATCAATAACCCGAAATCCACGAATATTTTTAGCAAAATTTCCTAACTCATATCTTCCCGGTCTCCAGGAAGGTAATTGGAATTCCACAAGGTCTTCATTGTTTTGAAGATGGGTAATTTCTATATGAAGAAAATGCCTATGAGCATCTTGATATCGGATGGTATATTGCATACTTTTCTGCCTAATGATTTACTTAGGCTAAGTTATGCCATTTTTAAAAAATTATCATATAAATATGTTCTAGTTACATTAAAATCCTACCCAAAAAACAAAGCCTTTTTGGTGCAGGTCGTTTTTTTCAATAAATTTGTGACCCAAAGTATTTTCCACAAGAAAATAACTTTTATAAAACTAAGAAAACACGACAAAACTCATCCGATGGATAAACCAGTAAGAGTACGATTTGCCCCAAGTCCTACAGGACCTTTACACATGGGAGGTGTAAGAACCGCTTTATATAACTATTTGTTTGCCAAAAAACATGGTGGAGCATTTATTATACGTATCGAAGATACCGATCAAACCCGTTTTGTACCAGGAGCCGAAGATTATATTCATGAATCTTTAGCTTGGTGTGGAATTCACCCAGATGAAGGTACACAAGTGGGTGGTGAATATGGACCTTACAAACAATCGGAGCGAAAGCACTTGTATAGACAATACGCTGATCAACTTTTGGAAAACGGAAAAGCTTATTTTGCTTTTGATACTCCCGAAGAACTTACAGAGGTAAGACAAAAGGCGAAAGAAAACGGTGTGCCCGCTTGGCAATACAATAATATCACTCGTAATTCCATGAAAAACAGTCTTACACTGAGCAAGGAAGAAACAGAGGAGCGAATTGCCAATGGAGAACCTTATGTGATCCGTATAAAAATGCCTAGAAATGAAGAGGTAAAACTAGAAGATGCCATCCGTGGTTGGGTAAGTGTAAACACCAATAACCTAGATGATAAAGTGCTTTTCAAAGCAGATGGAATGCCTACTTATCATTTGGCAAATATTGTGGATGATCACTTAATGAAAATTTCTCATGTAATCCGTGGAGAAGAATGGTTGCCTTCTGCACCACTACACGTATTTTTATATCGTGCTTTTGGGTGGGATGAGCCTCAGTTTGCTCATTTGCCACTTATCTTAAAGCCAGATGGAAACGGAAAACTCAGTAAAAGAGATGGTGATCGTCTAGGTTTCCCAGTATTCCCAATGAACTGGAAAAACCCAGAAACAGGAGAGCAATCTGAAGGATATAAAGAAAGAGGGTTTTTCCCTGATGCCTTTATCAATATGTTGGCTTTCTTAGGATGGAACCCAGGAACGGATCAAGAAATCTTTTCTATGGAAGAACTCATAGAAGCATTTACTTTACCAAGAGTAGGAAAAGCAGGAGCTAAATTTGATTTCGAAAAGACCAAGTGGTTTAATCAGCAATACCTTAGAATGAAAACAGGAGAAGAACTAGCAGACCTAGTAAAATCTTCTGTAACAACAGAGGTTGAAGATGCTTATTTGGCTCAGATCTGTGAACTGATGAAAGAAAGAGCTACGCTTTCTGAAGATATTTTGAAAGAAGCCAGCTTTTTCTTTGAGAAACCCACAGAGTATGATGCCAAGACCATCAAGAAAAAGTGGAAAGAAGATACCCCAGAACTCCTCAACGAATTGATTCAAAGACTGGAAACAATTGATGATTTCAATGCAGAAAATATCGGAACAACTTTTAAGCAATTCTTAGAAGATAAGGGAATAGGTTTTGGGAAAATAATGCCTAATTTCCGTGTGGCAGTTACTGGAAAAGGTGCTGGACCAAGTATGAATGATATATCGGCTATTCTAGGAAAAGAAGAAGTTATTGCACGTATCAAAACAGCGATAGATACTGTACAGAAATAATACCATTTAAGTTGCTAATATACTCACTGGTATAATGCCGATACATTGTGAAAACTCACTTACGAAATGAAGTGAAATAAGTGAATCATTTTAGCAAGCAATCGGTATAAGATAATATCTAAAATTGTCAAGGGAGTTTTTATAAGAGCTCCCTTTTTTCTTCTTAAAAATAAGTCAGCAGAATGATTCAAAAAATATTCATTAGAGATCTCAAAATAAGAGCCAATCATGGCGTATTACCAGAGGAAACACTTTCTGGAAATGATTTTGTGATTCAGTTAGAACTCCACACCGATTTTTCTCGAGCTTGCAGAACAGATCAACTAGAGTACACGGTTAATTATGCAGATGTATGTGGATATATTCAAGAAGAAATGAAAATAAATGCACAACTTCTTGAGCATATAGCTTATCGTATTTGTACAAGAATTTTTAGAGAAGAATTCACCGTTACGAAACTCATTCTTTCTATAGATAAGCTCAATCCACCTATTCATGCCGATCTTTCTTCTGTAGCAATTAGCATAGAAATGACCAAAAATGAGTTCGAAAACGAATAGAATAAGCAATGGTTACATCTAAAGTTCATTACGAATGTTAACAAGTGTTAATTCGGTAAATATCACTTAACTTTGGCTTAACATTTGAAATTAATCGACCACTAACTCACGAGACACATAATGACCAAATTTTTTCTAATGGCTTTTTCGGCCATTACCTTTTCCGTTTTTTCGCAACATCAGTGTGCCAGTGCCATTGAAACCAATAAACAATTGGACAAAAACCCAGAACTTAAAGCAGCGTATCTTGAATACGAAAATGCTTTACAAGTGTTAAATGCAAACACGAATTCTGAGGAACGAGCAAGCATGAATAATCAAAAAAAGATTATTCCTGTGGTAATTCACATTATGCACGATTATGATGCAAACAATATTACAGATGCACAAGTGCAATCTGCAATGGCTCAATTAAACGAAGATTTCCTATTTACTGCGAGTGATACAACACAAATAGTGTCTGCATTTAAGACAATAGCAGGAAATATGAATGTAGAATTCAAACTAGCAAGAAAAGACCCTAATGGAAACTGTACTACAGGAATCACAAGATGGGCAACTAAAGAAACTTTTACTGCTGGAGAATCTATAAAAGAGATTGTAAAGTGGGATCCTGCGAAGTATTTGAATGTTTGGGTCGTAAAAACGATTGCAAATGGTGCAGCAGGTTATTCATTTATTCCAGGAACAGCCCCAGGTATTTACCCTGATGGAAATGCTGGAATTATTATTAGAAATGACTATTTTGGAACAACAGGAACAGCCAATCCTGGTACTTATACAGCAAGATCATTCAGTCATGAAGTAGGACACTATTTAGGACTTCATCACCCATGGGGGCCTTCGAATCAACCAGGTGTTCAGTCTAACTGTAGCATAGATGATTATGTAAATGATACCCCAAAATGTTTAGGTTTATTATCAAACTGTAATACTTCTTTCCAGAGTTGTGGTTCATTAGATAATGTTCAAAACATCATGAGTTATGCAGGTTGTCCTATTATGTTTACCAAAGGACAAGTACAAAGAGTTCAAAATTATTTAAACACACATAACTATGGAGTGGCAAAAAGAAGTGGTTTATGGAAAACAGGAAACCTTATCGCCACAGGAACAAATGACGGTTATGTAGCAAATGAATGTGAGCCTGTTTCAGATTTCTACAGCAAAAGCAGAATTACCTGTGTAGGAAGTCCTATTGAGTTTAAGACTTATGCACACGGAGCAAGTGTTATAAACCACGAGTGGACCTTTACAGGAGCCAACACTAAAACTTCTACAGACGATAATCCATCAGTTTCCTTTAACCAAGCAGGAACTTATTCTGTTTCGCTAAAAGTAAGTAATGCACAAGGAAACGATGTAGAAACAAAAACAGCCTATTTCAAAGTTCTTGAAAACTCTCAAGCTTCTACTCCAGTAGAAGAAGGATTTGAAAACTTTGTTTACGACAATATTAATAATGCAAACTCGTGGCACAGAGAAGCGCCAAATGCGAGTTCTAGATGGACTATTAACTCTACTTCTTACTCTGGAGCGAAAAGCTTGAAAGCGCGCACCTCAAGCTTTCACTCCTCTCAAGAAACAAGTATCGTGTCACCCGTATTTGATTTTAGCAATGTAAGTAGCACGCCTTACCTTTATTTTAAGTACGCATACAAAGAAATTGATGATGCCTCAGATAAATTAAAAGTCTATGCATCTGATAATTGTGGGGACACTTGGTCTTCAAGAAAAACGCTTTCTGGTTCAAAACTAGAAACTGCAACTGGAAATAATAGTCCAAATTGGATTCCTACATCAGATCAGTGGAAGGAAATTAAAATATCTTTACTCCCGTTAAAAGGAGATCCAAATGCCATGATCAAGATTACGCTTCAAGGAATGGGTGGTGCTTTTGCATATATTGATGATATTTATGTATCTGAATATGCAATAGGTGTTGAAGAACAAGATATTTTAGGGCAAAATATCAGTATTTACCCAAATCCTGTTGGAAAAGGAATCTCTAAAATAGATTTTCATAGTAAAGAAGCTGGAATGTTGAATTTTAGCATAAAAGATGCTTTAGGGAGAACCATTCATCAAGAAATTTCAAAAATAGATGAAGGGGAACAAACTAGAGAAATTCCTCAAGGACTTGATGCAGGAATGTATTGGGTAGAAATGAGTATTGGAGCGCAAAGGTTAACAAAAAAGTTTGTGGTACAATAATAAAGGTCATCTTGATAGATATAACCATATTTACTAAAAATAAGTCCTCGAAAACCGAGGACTTATTTTTTTATTCGATTTTTAAGAGGCAATAAAATAAATGATCAATACAAAAACGTTTTTTATATAAAACACCTTTCGTTTTATATTTTGGATATAACGATTATCTTTACCCAAAATTCAATTGATAGACATGAATGCAAATTCATTAATTAATAATAAAAACATTTGGTTCTATTTTTTGGCAATTCTACTTATTGGAAATGCCCTAATATATTATTTCTTTGAACCATTGAATGTGGATGAAGTATGGCATCATGCACAAATAAAAAGATATTTTACAGGAGATTTTTCACACGAGCCTATGCTCACCAATATTCCTGGACTACATATATCAGTATACGCCATTGCTCAGACACTTGGTTTAGAAAACACTGTGGCTTGGAGGATTATTTCGGGGCTCATTGGCTTTGTTGGATTATTTTTTGGTTTCAAGTTTCTAAAATTTCTAAATACCAAAGAGCCTTTATATAGAATCGGGCAATATTTTTTTCTTCCTTGGTTGTTTAGCTTTATTTTTCTACTATATATTGAATGGTACGGAGTGGCTTTTATGGTTTCTGGGATCCATTTCACCTATAAAAAGCAAGCTTGGTTGGCAGGTTTATTCTTTCTTATTCTTCTGTTGGGAAAACAAAATTTTATCCCATGGGTGTTTATGGCTGCTATTATTTATTGGATAGAGTTTGTAAACAAAAAAGATTATAAAAGTTATTTCCAGCTCCTTCCTTATGCACTTATTGGTATTTTGTTTTTGGTTTTCGTAAAATGGAATGATGGAATTTCTATGGAGGCAAAACGTCTTCATACACTCTCTATTGAGCATGAGAATATCATCATGGCTTTGTTTTTATTAGGAAGTTTGTATGTTCCATTAATTAAGCGTCAAAAAATCAAAAAAATATTTCAAAATAATACCTCTAAATGGATCTATTTTATGGGAATATTTTTAATAATTTTTGGAATTCTTTTCTTTGATTCAAAACACTACTTTAACTCAAAAAAAATTGCTTGTTTGCATAATAATGTGGCAAATTATTTGGAAGATTTTTGGTGGTTTAAAGCTTTTGCCTTTGTAATAATTTCTATAGGTTGGACCGTTATCATGTCCACTTCATTCAAGAAAAAATCGATGTATTTACTGTATCCTATTTCGGCTCTTACCTTGATTCCAGTTACATTGATAGAGTTTAGATATTCAATTCCATTCTTAATTCTCTTCAATATTTTTAGGGAAGAAACGGATAAAAAATCAGAGCAAAGAATTTTTTGGCTTTTTGTTCTACAAGCCCTTGCTATTTTTGCCATTTTCTCTACTGGGAGATTTCCATAATACCGATTACTTGCTAAAATTACCCACTTATACCGATTATTTGTTAAATAATCACTTACTTCACTTCGTTCGTAATTGATTTTCACCAATATATCGGCATTAGACAAAAAGGTGAAGTCCAATTTCACTGCGTTCATAACTGGCTTTTAGCAATGTATCGGCATTATACCTATGAGTAAATTAACACCATAAATGGTATAATATGTCATAAAAAAAATCCTGCATACACAGGATTTTTTTTTTATTTATGGAAACAAGGTTATGGCTATATTATTCCATGATCAATCATTGTTTGAAAAGATTCTTCCATGGTTTCCTTGAATGGTCTAAAAGTGATTCCTAGCTCTTTTTTGATCTTTGAATTATCAGCTTTCCAAGCCACATTTACATTATTTCTGATAAATTTTCTGGTAAATAATTTGTTTGTCATGGGTCCAATAATCATGAGTAACCATTTAGGTAAAGCTTTTTTAGGTAATGCATATTGATCTCCAAATTTGTCTTGAAGACTCATCCCTATTTCTAGCAAATCTGTATTGTATCCCGAGGTAATATAGCGTCCTTTTGCTTGAGCATTAAAACCTGCTTCAAAGTGCGCATCTGCTACATCTCTTACATCTACCAAGCCGATTCCTATTTTGGGTGCGCCCATTTTAAAGTCTCCTTTTCCTATTTGTTTTAAAATAGACATACTTTCTGATGTCGTATAATTAGGGTTTAGTGGAGGTCCCATTACCAAACTTGGATTAATGGTAACCAGCTCCCAAACATTTTGTTTTTTAGCTATTTCCCAAGCTTTCTTTTCAGCCAATGTCTTTGAATAAAAATAAGGTTGGTAATCCAAAGATGCTGTATGATTCCACACTTCTTCGGTAAGGAAACCATTTGGAGTATTTTTTGTGTCTATCGAATCTGTGTACATTGCTGCACAACTACTCGTAAGTACAATTTTTTTAACAGTTCCGAGTTCATTGGCAGATTCCAAAACATTTGCCGTTCCTTTTTCTGCAGGATCAATTAAATCCTTTTTAGGATCTTTTACATCTGTAATAAAAGGGGATGCAGTATGAAAAACTAATTCGCAAGCCTCCATTGCTTTGGTATAAGAGCCTTTTTGTAATAAATCAGCCTTAAACAAATGAAGTGTTCCAGGATTATTTTTTGCCAAATCCTTTAAATGTCCCACTTTATTATCATCTTTTGGGTTTCTTACAGCAGCATGTACGGTTATTCCTTTTTCTAAAAGCTTTTTTACAAGCCAACTTGCTACATATCCATTAGCACCTGTTACCAATACGGGTTTTTGTTTATCAATCATCATTTTTTAGTTTTTTACCAATGAAATTCTTTTGCCTTTACCAAAGCTTCGCTTTAGGTACTGAATATTTCATCGAAGAATTCATTGCAAAGATAAATAATATGAATATCAATGATTTATACAAATCTTAGATTTACAAACACTTATTACAGATTGATCCCAAAATCATTAAAAAAAGAATAGAAGATAGTGCGTAAATCTTTCTTCCTCTCCCGAAATGTTGGGAGGACTTAGATCAGTTCGTAAACTGATGAATGAAATGAAGTAAATGAGCATTGAACAAGTAAACGGTATAAATCAACACAATATGAGGATACTTTCTATTTTTAAGCAGTAGAATATCAACACTTATAAATATTGAATTAAATTTGCCTTTATGACAAAAAAGAAGATCGCCATTTTAGGTTCTACGGGTTCTATAGGAACACAAACGTTGGATGTTGTTAGGGAATGTCCTGAGATGTTTGAGGTAGAACTTTTGACCGCAGGAAATAACGCTGATTTATTACTCAAGCAAGCATTGGAATTTAAACCCAATGCCGTAGTGATTGCCAATGAGCAATATTTTTCTAAACTCAATGATGTTCTTTTTGACGAGGGTATCAAAGTGTATGCAGGTGCACAAGCCATAGAAGATGCAGTGCAAATGGATGGAATAGATCTTGTGGTAACTGCCATGGTGGGAGCAGCAGGACTGAAGCCTACTATTGCAGCCATAAAAGCTAAAAAACATATTGCACTCGCAAACAAGGAAACACTTGTGGTAGCTGGAGAAATAATTTCAAAATTAGCTCTAGAAAACCAAGTAAGCATTAATCCGGTGGACTCTGAACATTCGGCAATTTTTCAATGCCTAACTGGGGAGCACATGAATCCTATAGAAAAAATAGTACTCACAGCAAGTGGAGGACCTTTTAGAGGATTTACAAGAGAACAATTAGAAAAAGTAACTAGAGAACAAGCCTTAAAACATCCTAACTGGTCTATGGGAGCAAAAATTACCATAGATTCTGCAAGCATGATGAACAAAGGACTGGAAGTAATAGAAGCAAAGTGGCTTTTTGGTTTACAAGATGATCAAATAGAAGTTATTGTACATCCTCAATCTATTGTGCATTCATTGGTTCAGTTTAATGATGGCTCTATGAAAGCTCAGCTAGGTCTGCCAGATATGAAGCTTCCCATACTCTATGCCATGTCTTACCCAATGAGACCAAAAACTTCTTGGGAGCGTTTTAATTTCTTGGATTATCCAAACCTTACTTTTGAGCAAGTAGATCTTAAAGTTTTTAAAAACCTTCAATTTGCATTCGATTCTCTCAAAAAAGGTGGAAATATGTCTTGTATTCTCAACGCCGCAAATGAAATTGCAGTAGAGGCATTTCTAAAAGATCAAATTAGCTTCCTCGGAATGTCTGATTTGATTGAGGAAACTATGGCAAAAACCTCTTTTGTAGCTAAACCGAGTTTAGATGATTTACTTCTATCTGATGAAGAAGCTAGAAAAATAGCACAACAATTTATAAAATAACAGTATGGATATTTTAATCAAAGTAGCACAACTCTTAATGAGTCTTTCGCTTTTAGTTGTTTTACACGAGTTAGGGCATTTTATCCCTGCCAAACTATTTAAAACGAAAGTAGAGAAGTTTTATCTCTTTTTCGATGCAAAATTTTCCCTTTTCAAAAAGAAAATAGGAGAAACAGAGTATGGAATCGGGTGGCTTCCACTAGGTGGATACGTAAAAATAGCTGGAATGGTGGATGAATCTATGGACACAGAACAGCTGGAGAAAGAGCCTCAACCATGGGAGTTTAGATCAAAACCTGCTTGGCAAAGATTAATCATCATGGCAGGAGGAATTATTGTAAACATCATTGTTGCCATGGCAATTTTTATCGGGATTTTATTTTTCCATGGTGAGGAGTATATCAAAATGGACTCTCTAAAAGATGGAGTTTGGGTAACCAATACCGACCTTGGTGATAAGCTGGGAATAAAGTCTGGAGATAAAATTAGTAAAATAGATGATAAAGAAATCGTTTCTTTTCAATCCATTTATCAGGAAATACTTGTTGGTGAGTCAATTACGATAGATAGATATGGAGAGGAGATTACACAACAAATTCCTGAAGATTTTATCAACTCTTTAATAGAATCTGAAGAAAGAAAAATGTTTCTTTACGCTCGTGTTCCATATATGATTAGAGCTATTTCAAAAGAATCGGCAAATATTGAAGTGCTAAAACCAAAAGATCGAATTATCAGTATAGGGAATATTCCTATTGATTACTATGACCAAGCACTAGAGATACAAGCGAAGTTTAAAGGACAAACTACAGGAGCAATTGTAGAAAGAGATGGAAAAAGAGAACAGATTCAACTTGCCATTTCAGATGAGGGAAAACTTGGTGTTCAAGCCATTATTCCAGAGCCAGGAGATTTATCAAAATTAGGAATTGTGGAGGTAGATCATGTGAAATACGGGTTCTTTGAGGCCATTCCTGCTGGAATCACCATGACTTACGACCAGTTTATGAAACAGGTAAAATCTTTCAAGAAAATACTGAATCCTTCTACTGGAGCCTACAAAGGTCTTGGTGGAGTAATTTCTATGGGTAAACTATTTCCTGATTCTTGGGATTGGTTGCGTTTTTGGAGAATAACGGGATTACTATCGGTTATGCTGGCGTTCTTAAATTTACTGCCTATTCCGGCCCTAGATGGTGGTCATATCGTGTTTACCACTTATGAAATGATTACGGGGAGAAAACCACATCAAAAAGTGTTGGAAGTGGCACAATATGCAGGAATAATCATCCTTCTTTCATTGATGTTGTTTGCCAATGGTAAAGATATTTTTAATTTGTTCCAGTAAACTATACCGATTACTTGCTAAAATTACCCACTTATTTCACTGCGTTCATAACTGGCTTTTAGCAATGTATCGGCATTATACCTATTAGTAAATTAACACCATAAATGGTATTATTTAGAAGAAAAAACTTACGTTTTATAATAGCCAAGTTCTCAATGGGGATTTGGCTATTTTTTTTGTCAAAAAATTAGCATCCCATTTGAATGTGTTGCTTGCAATTGGTCAACAACTTGTTGACCAATTGCATAAAACTGATAAAAACGACTACAATACTTTAGGTTTTGATAAATCTTGAACAGCAGGAAATTCAATTCTTAAATCAGAAGATAACTGCTCTAATAATTTTGCTCCCCAATTAGAAGCTTTTTGCTGTTGGTAAATTTTCACGTCCCAACTCCCAATAAAACAAAATAAGCTCTCTATTTGCTGCCAAGGCAGTTTTTAGCTGTGTTGTGCGAATTTTAGTCTTAACCTCACTTAGCCAATTTATATAGTCTTTATTCAATTTAATGTTAGTCATATTGTTTAACCCTTAAAAGATTCTGAAATAATAATTTGAGGTTTGGAATTTGTAGCTTTTTTAAAAGCCTTTTCTCTGGATCAAACAATTTCCTCTTAATTTATTCCGATGATTCTGTCTAAATGTACATTTATTATTTCTGTACTGAGTTTTTAAATTATCTCTTTTCAGGATTATTTTTCATTTTTGATTTTAGCCTCTAAATTTTTTAGTTCTTCCAAGTCTTGCTTATCAGCTTGTTCTTCTTCAAATATTTTTCTTTTCTGATCGAAAGATGCGTAGATTTCTTTTACTTTCTTTTCCATCATAGCTTTACTGATTTTACCTTTTCCTTGTAATACTTTTTTATCGTTAAACTCAAGAATTCTATCCACGTTTTTACGCCAGAAATTCATTGTAATATCTATTCTGTTTTTGGCTCTGAGTTCTGCGGTTTCGAGGAATATAACAACGAGTCTGTTTAGTGTATCTATTTCGTCTTCTGTTAAATAGTTTTTAGCAATATAAATGTCTTGTTTACGCACTATGCTTCCTTTCCAATTGGTTAATGCCATATTAGGTTGGTCTGCATCAGCTCTTGATAGTATTATTTCGGCAGCCGTTTTATGAGTAACGGCATAAAGCAATTTATTTTGTGTTTCTGCAAAAAACATTTGTGTGGCTTTATCAGACGAATCGTAGTCACTAGAAATTTTGAATAAGTCTTTTACTTTCTGATAAAATCTTTTTTCGGAAGCACGTATATCACGAATACGGGCAAGTAACTCATCAAAATAATCGGGTCTGCCATCAGGGTTTTTCAGGCGCTCATCATCCATTATAAATCCTTTGACAATATATTGTTTTAGATTTTGATTTGCCCAAATTCTAAATTGTGTACCTCGCTTACTTCTCACCCTAAATCCTATCGCCAAAATCATTTCTAGACTGTAAAAAGTCACTTCATAATTTTTGCCATCTTGGGCAGTTGTTCGGAATTTCCGAACAACTGAATGTGAGTTCAATTCATTATCTTTTAATATGTTAGATATGTGTTCGCTTACATTTGATTTTGAGGTGGCAAAAAGTTCTACTATCTGTTTTTGATTCATCCAAACTTGACCATCTTTAGCGTATAAAGCCACAGATGCTTTTCCATCAGATGTATTATATATGATTAAATTTTGTTCGTTTTTTTGCTCCATAACTATGATATTTATTCTGTAAAGAATTCAGAAATTATTATTTGAGGCTTAGGACTCAAGATGTTTTCGGCGTTTTTTGGGCAGATCATCAAACCATTATTTGTGAATTCCTTATGTGCTCACCAATCGATTTAATTTTTAATTAATTTGTTCGGATGGCTTTTTCCAAATTTATATTTATTTATCTAGATTTTCAAATATTCGAATTCTATGAAGAGATTGCTTTTTGTTCTGTTTTTATCTCCTTTTTATGGTAATAGCCCCGATAGAGGCGGTATCCTTTTTCTTTTTCCTTAGAAAAAGAAAAAGATTTAGCCGAAAGCGGGAAATAGCTCCAAAAAAACATTTTTTAAGAGTAAAGAGTGGGCTTGAGTCCAAAAACTAGTATGATAAACTGTTTGGAATAAAAAATGTTTTATAATAGCCAAATTCTCAATGGGGATTTGGCTATTTTTCTGTCAAAAAATTAGAATCCATAAAAATAACAAATGAATATCACCATTAATTCCAAAATTTCATCCGACCTTTGAGTTATTATCTTTAAAATAAATCAACCATGAATTTAAACATACATACCAATCACGAAAAAAGTTCCACAAAAGTATATTGCTTTTTCAATAATGAGGATCTAGAACTCTGTGGGCTAGAAAAGCATCCAAGATGGGACGAAATTAGTAAAAAGGCGAAAAAATTAGATTTTTTTGCTATAGAGGGAAAAGAGGAAACGCTTTGTTTTCAGAAGGTAAAACAATCTGACAACAAATACCGATTATTAGAGAATTTTAGAGAAATAGGGAGTCAGTTAGCTGCTAAATTGGAATCCCAAAAGGTGGAAGAAGTAGCTCTTTATAATAGTTTTAAGAAGAAAAAATTTGATAGAGCTCTTACAGAAGGTTTGGTATTGAGTCTTTATCAGTTTGATAAATATAAAAGTGAGAAAAAGGAAAATTCGCTTCAAAAAATTGCTTTGAGCAACCTGAATCAAGAAGAGGTTGAAGAACTTTCTGCATTGCTAGAAGGAGTTTGCCATGCCAGAGATTTGGTCAATGAGCCACAGAGTTACCTTACTGCTACACAGTTTGCTAAGGATATTCAGAAACTAGGAGTGGAAGCAGGTTTCCTTGTAGAAACTTGGGAAAAAGAGATGATAGAGCAAATGGAAATGGGTGGACTATTGGCAGTAAACAAAGGATCTGTTGAAGACCCTACATTTTCTATTCTAAAACATCATCCAAAGGAGGCTGTGAACAAAAAGCCGATTGTGTTAGTGGGAAAAGGAATTGTATATGACACGGGAGGTTTGAGTTTGAAACCAACCGCTAAGTCTATGGATTTTATGAAGTCGGATATGGGTGGAGCTGCAGCAGTTGTGGGAGCTATTTACGCTATTGCAAAAGCTAAACTCCCTGTTTATGTGATCGGACTAATTCCTGCAACAGACAATAGGCCTTCGCTAGATGCCTATGCTCCTGGAGATGTAATTACCATGATGAGCAAAAAGACTGTTGAGGTTCTTAATACTGATGCGGAAGGAAGACTGGTACTTGCAGATGCTTTACACTATGCAAAATCATTAAAACCACAGGAAGTATTGGATGCAGCTACTTTAACGGGAGCTGCTGTAGCTTCTTTCGGAACCGAGGCTATTTGTGGAATGGGAAATGATGAGAATATGCTTAAACAGATCTGTAAATCGGGTAGGAAAACCTACGAAAGGGTTGTTCCACAACCTTTTTGGGACGAGTATGCAGAGGGTTTAAAATCGAGCATTGCAGATATTACCAACTTAGGACCAAGAGAAGCTGGACATATTACGGCAGGAAAATTCTTGGAGAATTTTGTTGATTATCCTTGGATTCATTTAGATATTGCGGGTCCAGCATTCAAACACGCTAAGAAGAACTACCAAACGGTAGGTGGAACCGGTGTGGGTGTAAGATTATTTTTTGATTATCTGAAAGATAAAGTTTAAGACTTTGATAATTGTTAGACTAAAAAAAACACCCCTTTCAGTGAGCTGAATGGGGTGTTTTTTTGAAATTATCTGTCAAAAAAGAGTACTAATAGAAAACTAGTTCTGTTCATAAATATACTTCGTAAGTCCCACAAAATCTGCAACACTTAATCGTTCTGCTCTAAGGCGAAAGATTTCCATCTCTTTCCAGTCTGTTTTATCCTTTAAAAGAGGTTTTAAAGCATTTGAAAGCGTTTTTCTTCTTTGAGAAAAGGCTTGTTTTACTACTGTTTTAAACTGTTTTGGATCGCATCCTAAATCTTGATTTTCTTTTCGTTTGAGCCAAATAACGCCGCTGTCCACTTTTGGTGGTGGATCAAAGACATGAGGTAGAACGGTAAAACAATATTCGATATCATAATACGCTTGCATAAGTACAGAAATAACTCCGTAAGCTTTACTTCCAGGTTGCGATGCTACACGCTGAGCTAATTCTTTTTGAAACATTCCTCCTGCTTCGGGAATTTGATCTTTATGATCCAATATTTTGAAGAGAATTTGTGAAGAAATATTGTATGGGAAATTCCCCACTACGGCTACTTGCCCTTGAAACATTTCTGTAAATGGAATTCTTAAGAAATCTGCATGAATTACTCTTTGAGCCAGCTGAGGATAGTGTAGGAGTAAATAATCTACTGATTCGTTATCTACCTCTATCACATAGGTGGGTTCTGGTTTTTGGATCAAATATTTGGTCAAAACACCCATTCCAGGTCCAATTTCTATGATGCTTTCATAGCCCTTACCAGATAATTTGGCAACGAGATCTTCACAAACCGTTTCATCTTTTAGAAAATGTTGTCCAAAAGATTTTTTGGCTCTTACTTTTTTGGTCATAATTAAGTTTCAGTTATTCTTTAATCTCTTGGCAAAGTTCTACTAAAACTCCACCAGCAGATTTAGGATGAAGAAAACAAACCAATTTATTATCGGCTCCTTTTTTAGGTTCTTTGTTGAGCAAGATAAAACCTTCTTCTTCCAATCTTTTCATTTCGGCATAGATATCGGCAACATCATAGGCTATATGATGAATTCCTTCACCTTTTTTGGCAATATATTTTGCAATTGGTGAATCCTCTCGGGTGGCTTCCAATAATTCAATTTTGGTTTCACCTACCTGAAAAAAAGAGGTGTTTACACCTTCTGAAGCCACGGCTTCTTCTTTATAAGGTGTGGTATTTAGTAGCTTAGAATAAAGTTCATTAGAAGCCGAAAGATCTTTAACGGCTATTCCGATATGTTCTACTTTTTTCATAAAAATGTGAGCTAGAAATTTATTTTAAAAAAACTTTTGGAAAGTAGCTAAACTCGATTAAAAGGGAAGTAATCTGCTTTGTTCAACTTTTTAATCTACTTACGAGACCTTTCCAAAAGTTAAGTTGCAATATCTTGCATTTGGTGCAATTTAGTATAATATCCGTTTAATTCCAACAATTCTGCATGCGTTCCTTGTTCCACAATTTTTCCTTCGTGCATCACAACGATTTTATCTGCATGAATAATGGTGGAAAGTCTGTGAGCGATAATGATGGATGTTCTGTTTGTAAGTAGTTTGTTTATAGCTTCTTGAACTAGTTTTTCGCTTTCGGTATCTAAAGCCGAAGTCGCTTCATCCATTATTAAAATATCAGGATTTGCTAAAACAGCCCTTGCAATAGAAATTCTTTGTTTTTGTCCGCCCGATAATTTACTTCCTTGATCTCCGATATTTGTATCATAGCCATGTTCCATTTTTGAGATAAACTCATCTGCATTGGCTATTTTGGCTGCTTCTTCTATAGATTCTTTGGTAATATGCTCTTTTCCAAAGCGGATATTTTCGGCAATACTGTCATTAAACAAGATAGATTCTTGGCTAATAATACTCATTTTTCCACGAACATCTAAAATATTTAAATCATTGAGATCTTTTCCATCAAAAAGGATACTTCCGTCTGTTACGGGGTAAAAGCGAGCGATTAGATCCGCCAAAGTAGATTTACCTGAGCCCGATTGTCCAACCAAAGCAACTGTTTCGCCTTTTTTAATTTCGAGATTAATGTTTTTAAGTACGGGTGTTCCTTCTTTGTAAGAAAAATGGAGATTGTTTAGGCTAATTCCAGAATCAAATTGCTGATAAGGAAGATATTTTTTATCAGGATCAGTTTCTTCTTCTGTATCCAAGATTTCAAAAATTCTGTCGGCAGATACCATTCCCTTTTTCAGGTTCATATAGGCACGAGAAATATTTTTGATAGGTGCTAATAATTGCCAAAAAAACAAAATATAAGAAATAAACATTTCGGGTTTTAAGGCTGTAGGATCATTAGAAAAAATGAGATTTCCTCCGTACCAAAAAACCGTACTAATTACGATGGCTCCCAAAAACTCACTCATGGGAGATGCCATGTCTTGCCTACGCCTAATCTTATTATTTATGAGTGTGAATTTTTCATTTTCTACATCATAAGTTTTTGTGCTATATGATTCTACCCCAAATGCTTTAATAATCTTTAGCCCAGATAAATTTTCTTCTAGCATAGATAAAAGAACCGACACCTGTTTTTGTCCTGCATCAGAATGTTGTTTAAGCTTTTTACCCACAAGGCTAATAATGGAACCTGCAAGTGGCAAGAAGATAAATACAAAAATGGTGAGTTTCCAGCTGATAATCAGCATAACTACAATAGAGGATAGAATGGTAAAAGGATCTCTAATAAGGAGTTCTAGTACACTAATGACCGATGCTTCCACTTCGATGACATCATTGGTAACTCTTGTGAGCATATCTCCTTTTCTTTTTTCAGAGAAGAAAGAAACAGGAAGTTTAAGAATCTTGTCGTGTAAAGATTTTCTAAGATCTCTTAAAAGATTGGATCTTATTGGTGCTAAAAAATATTGAGCAAAATAGATAAAGAAACTTTTAAAGAAAAAAGAGACAACAATCGCAATAGCTACGTAGAGTAGGGCATTGGATTTGTCTATGGCTAAAAAAGTGGTATAAAATTGATGGTTGAGCTCAAATAAAAATTGATCCAACCATGGAAAAAATTTCTCTTCTAAAACGGGTTCTTGCTGATTAGAATCAAACAAAACTCCGACTACTTTTCCCATGATTAAAAAAGTGATCATATTGAATATAACCGCCATGATATTCCCAAAAATATTGAGAAAAGCAAAAGTTTTATAAGGTTTGAGAAAAGCTATTATCCGCCCGATTCCTTTCATAGTGTTGTTTATGGAAAATCAAAATTACGATAATCTCCACATTTCGGAGAAATTCCCAAGAAAACGAATCAAGCTTTCTAAGTCTTGGTACTCATGATGAGCTTGTAATGAAATTCTTAATCGTTCTGAACCCTCAGGTACAGTGGGAGGAAGTATTTTTTTTAGGGCGAAATCTTGTTTTTCTAAGGCTTCTTCAAATTGTGCTATCTTTTGGTTGTTTTGAAACAAAAGGGGAAATATTGGACTTTCTTGTTTCAAATGGATTCCAAGATTCTTTTTAAAAAGATCTTGTAAAAACTGTATCTTTTCTTTTAAAAGATGAATTAATTGAGGATTTTGAGCAATAAACTCAACGCTTTTTTGTGCCTTGAGCACCATAAAATCAGATGGAGCAGTTGTGTAAATAAATGCCCTTGAAAAATTGATTAAATAGGATCGGAAAACCCGAGAACTTAACACCACCGCTCCTGATGCCGAAACGCCTTTCCCAAAAGTCATTATTCGAGCAAATACTTGATGATGAATACCTAGTTCAAAACAAAGTCCTTGACCTTCAAATCCGAAAATTCCTGAGCTATGGGCTTCATCAACTATAAGATATGCTTGATATTGATTACAGAGTTTGAGTATTTTTTCGAGCGGAGCAAGATCTCCATCCATTGAATAAACACTTTCTACGATGACATATTTTTGTCCTTTCCCAATTTTGAGTTTTTTTTCTAAATCTGTTAAATCATTATGCTTAAAGCCATAAGATTTTGCTGGAGAAAGTTGAATTCCTTCACGTATGGAAGCGTGGCTCAGTTGATCGTAGATAAGTGTATCGTTTCTATGTGCCAATGAAGAAATTACACCAATATTTGCAGTATAGCCAGAATTGAAAAACAGGGCAGTGTCAGATCCATAAAAGGAGGAAAAATAGTCTTCTGCATTTTTCTTTATTTCAGATTCGCCACTAATTAACCTACTGGAACAGCTTGATTCCCAGATTAATTTATCGTTTATGTGGGATCTTAAAAACTGTTTCCAATCTTGATTTTTTTGTAAAGAAAGATAATCATTGGACGTGAAATCTAAACGCTTATCTTGAAGTGTTAAGCTGCGAAATCCGCCAAGTTTTTTTCGTTTTTCTAAAGCTTCTTGATGATGAGATTTGTGCATAAAACACTTATTCTATAACGTTATCAGGGCGATTCTTTTTAACAAAAATGGCTACAATAGCTGCCGTAATTGCTCCCATTATCACAGCTCCAATTGCTGCTTGTATCATATAGGATGTCATATTGAAGTTTGCGATCATTTGTTCTGCTTGAGCAGGGTATTTTTCTTGAACAAAGGCAATCACATTATCAAAATATTCTGGTGCTATAAAAGTATGGGTAATATACTGACTAATCGGACTTAAAATTGCCACAAACACCCCAATCATCAATCCTGAAATAAAACCTTGTTTATAGGTCATATATCCACCATAGTAACTCTCCTTTTTATCTTTTAATGCAAAAACATAGACTGCAACTGCTGGAATCATAAATAAATTGGTGTAAACCATGTGATCCTCAATGAATTCACCGTGTAAGCCCGAAATGTTTTCGGCAACCATCCATAATAATGCTATGATTACAAAAACAATGGACCATTTAATTTCTACTGCAAATTTTTTCATTTTCATTTATTTTGAGACTAAGGTAAATTAAAATTTTTGATTCTTTGAATTGGTTTTTATATCCACTACCCAAAATAACCCTAAAAGCCTACCTTTGTATCATGTTTAGCAAAGAAGAAAACAAACAAATAAAGGTCGATTTTTATACAGCCTTAGGGGTTCGTATGAAAAGGCATATTGCCTTATCTGGCGAAAAAATAAAATGGGTGAACTATAAAACGGGGATAAAAGGACTTGCTTTTAAAATGGAAATCGATAAACGAATTGCTCGTTTGTTTGTGGAAATAAAACATCCCGACACGGATATTCAAGATTTAGTTTATCAGCAATTTGAAGAATATAAAGTAGTGCTAGAACAAGCCATGCCTAGCGATACTATTTGGTTTTCTGAAGATTATAATGTTCTTGGTGAAAAAATATCCAAAATAGAATGGCAGCAAGAATCTGTTTCTATCTATAAAAAGGATACTTGGGGAACGGCTTTTGATTTCTATGAAGAACACTGGCTTGCTTTAGATGATTTTTGGGCTGATATAAAACCTATTTTTGAGGATTTAGTGAATTAAAAAATGATTCAAGAACTAGAAATACTTTATCAAGATCAATGGATTATTGCGATAAATAAACCGCATGGTTTATTGGTGCATAGAAGTTCAATTGCAAAAGATGCAACAGAGTTTGCCATGCAAATTCTCAGAAATCAGATAGGAGGAGCACATGTAACTCCCATTCATAGATTAGACAGAAAAACCAGTGGAGTTTTACTTTTTGCTTTAGATAAAGAAATAGTTCCTAGTTTATCCCTTCTTTTTGCAGAACATCAGATCCAAAAACAATATCTAGCATTGGTAAGAGGATGGACGGAGGCTGAGTTTGCATCTAAAAGACCTTTGCATAGTGATCGGGGAGTTTTGCAGGAAGCTTTTACTAAGTTTAAGACATTAAAGCACTATGAAACGCCTTGGAAAAGCACTAAATTTCCTACCAGTAGATATTCCCTTGTTCAAGCCTTTCCAAAAACAGGAAGATATCATCAAATAAGAAAACATTTGAATCACCTGAGCCATCCTATTATTGCGGATAGACCACATGGTTGTAAAGATCAGAACCGTTTTTTTCGGCAAGAATATGATATGATGATTATGCCTTTGCACGCTCAAACACTTTCTTTTATTCATCCCAAAACGAATGAAGAAATCACGATTCAGGCTGAAATTCAAGCTGATTTTCAGAAATATATTGATTTATTAGCGTCTAATAATCTTTCATAAAAAAAGGATAAAACCTCTTTTTTACAAGAACTTTTATCCTTTTTGAAATAGGCGAAAATCTAATTAAGATTCTGCCTCTTCTTTATTTTCTTCTTCCACTACTTTTAGAAGTTCAGCTTTTTGAAGGCAATTATACCAGCTTACCACTTTTTTGATATCCGATACATATACACGATCTTCGTCATAATTTTCCATAACACTTCTAAAGAATGTTTTAAGCTCATCTGCAGAAGATTTATGACTGATTGTTTCTTTTCCTTCTTCTTTTTCAAAAATGGTAAAAAACACTTCTTTTAATGATATTTCTTCTGAGTAAGAGTAGATTGCAATATCTTCTAGGGCAGACATTCTTGCTGTTCCTGGAACAGGAAGCTTCTTCCCGTCTTCTATTCTTTCTACCAAAACACCTGCGCGCATTTGACCTAATACTTTATACAAACCAGGTTTCCCTGTGATGGCCAAAATTCCTGTTAAATCAATCATATTTTCTGAATTTGTTTTGAGGGAAACAAATATATAGAATCTTATGAGATTATCGTAGGATTATTTTTGTGAACAAACTTGGGAAATCCCCATGTATTCTAATAAATACAATACCTTTTAAGTTGTTATTATTCAGTGAAATTGAGGTTTCTTTTATCTCAGTATATTGATGTAATAATCTACCTAAAGAATCATAAATGTCTATTGTTTTGTCTTTGTTTTTAACACTTTCTGGGAAAATAAGAAGCGGATTTTCTTGATAGAGCACCTTTATTTTGGTATTGTTGTCTTCTGTAAGTTCTATCGCCCCTTTTAGATTTAGCAAGATAGCTTGTGGATCTTCATCAAGAGGATTTCTTAATGCCCCTAATATCATTCTCGTTTTAATTTGATGGGCATTTTCCTCTGGAAAAATCTTTCGGAGAAGAATAGCAGATGAACTCGTAAAAGCGGTTGCGGCCGAAGTTCCTGAGCTATAATCTAAGTAGGAATTTGTATCTGCTGCTGAAGTTAATTTATGCCCTGGAGCGTAAATATCAACATATTTTCCATAGTTTGAAGAAGAGAGTTTTTTCCTTTGTTGATTTACCGCTCCCACAGCCAAAACCGAAGGATAAGATGCAGGATACACTTCCTCTTCTTTATCACTATTTCCAGCCGCCGCTATAAGTAAAACATCTTTTTCTTGAGCATAAGCAATTATTTCATTGGAAAGAGAAGAAGCACTCATTTGATACCAAGAGCAATTAATTACTTGAGCGCCCATATCGATGGCATATTTTACTGCCAAATAAGGATCTTGAGGTGTTCCTGAGCTGGATACCATTTTGAGATGTAGATATTTAAAATCTCTTCCGGCACTTGCAAAACCAATTGCATTATTGGACTGTGCTGCCATAATCGCATTCATTTCGAATCCATGTTTTTCAAAGTCCATGCTTGCATTATTATCTTCTTCGGCAAAATCCCAACCTCGCCAATCATCTACAAAGCCATTTCCATCATCGTCTATGCCGTTTAAAGAACTATCGTTGGTGTTTATAAAATAATTTTGAAGCTCAGGACAGGCAAAATTATTTCCTCCATCTACCACGGCGGCTAAAAAATTTGGGGAATCCTCTTGTAAAAAGTCCCAAGCAAACGCTACTTCTGTAGAAGAAAGCTCCCACTGAAAAGGAAACAAAGGATCATTGATATTGGTATCTAATGCCAAATGAGTTTGAGGAAGTTTTTCAAATTCCAAAGTCTCACTTAGATTTTGAATATTTCTTGCAGTGGTTTTCCATAGGAAAGTATGATTTTTATTTACCCATCGTGCATTTTTCGGAAGTGTAAAATGTTTATCCTTTTTCAATTCACAATAGAAAGAAGAGGTTTGTCCATTGGTGAAAAAAGGAAACAAAAGTGAAAAAACAAATAGAGCTTTCTTCATGATGATGCAATATTGGATCGATACCAAAGATAACCATAAGCACAAAATTATAGTGATTTCTTATCTAGAATAAGTTTCCTTATTTTGATAAGATTATATAGATTTAGATTTCAAAATGAATTAAGGTGATTGCAGAAAAATTAGAAACTTATATAAAAGAGAATAGCATTGGTAGCTCAAGGTCACGATCACGTATGATTACGATAAAATCTACCCATGATACACGAGATAAAAATGGGAAAATAGTGGAAGTTTTTTCTTCAAATTTTAGAAAGGTATATACCGTAATGATCAAAGGACTTCATCATGGAGATATTGAAACATCTTGCAGTTGTCCTTATAATTATGAAGGTATTTGCAAGCATATTGTTTCAGTCTCTAATCATCTTATTGAAATTCTACCTAGAGAGCCTATTGAGTTTGATAAATTAAAATGGAATCAGTTTTCTATTGAAAGTATTATCCGATTTGGCTTCAGGCAACTTAAATATGAAAATGACTTTAATAGATATGGTGCTATAGGAAGTTTGAATATAGATAATACAGTTTGTGATGAAGAATGTAAAGATTACTCAATTTTTATCAAGTGTTCTGATAGTGAGGTAACTAATGAGGTTCAGGTTAAAATTACTGATAAAATGATTCGGATGCGTTGTGATTGTAATTTAGAATTCAAAACAAAAAATACGGTACGCACCAATGTTTGTCATCACATGGAATTTAGCATTATTGAGCTTGCCAATAATCATCAAGATATTTTCATGAATCACCCTGCAATACTTGGGGTTTATAATCTAAAAGACGCCCCAGAACAATTAAAAAATAAGGCTCAATTGTTTTTTGAACCAAATACAGGGTTTAATTTAAAAATTGACAATCCTGATATTTTTGTTTTCGATGAACAAAATGATTTTTTTGTGGAAATTGAGGCAAACCGTCATGGAGTATACTCATTACATAAGCATAGCAATAAAGATCTGAATAAAAATAGGTTGTCAATAATGTTTCCTGAGGAAAATGAGCTTTCCATTAAAGGTCAGAAATTAGCAATTTTAATGGTTTTGGATTATGACGATATTATATTTCATTCAATCATTGGAAGGGTGAAAAAAAATGTCGATGAGTTTAGCGGGAAAATATCCGTTGTTTCGTCTTATGATTTAAAGAAAATCACCGATCTTGAGCCTGAGAGAATGAATTTGTATCAGAGTTTAAAAGAAATAAATGATATTCCATCTGATGTCGAATCTCTACCAGAATACTATAATTTTTGGAAATCAAATTGGTCTAAAATTGTTGAGGAAGATTGCTTTATAAAAGAATTAAGTGATAAACTCAACAGGAAAAGTATTGTTAAAATAGCCATCAATCCTCAGCTTATAAAAATTGTACAAAATGTGTATCAAAAAGAATATCTTATTGATATAAACTACAAACTAAAACTAGGAAAAAGCACGATTGCAATACCTCATGCCCGTGACTGTATCTTTCAAAAAGGACTCTTTTTGTATGAGCAGCAACTTTACCTATTTGAATCTCTTGAAGCTTACGAGCTGTTTTTAAATGTTCTAGAACAACCTCATAGAAAGTTTCATATAAAAGATAAAACCAAAGTATATGAACACTTTTTAAAGCCTACCGAAAGTTTCTCAGAGATTAATTACAACCAAAAATTTAAAGAAAAATCAACGTTATTTGATTATCAAAATGCTAAAAAGCAACTTTATATAAGTCAATATAAAGACCAAGTTCTTTTAAAGCCCGTACTTCATTCAGACACCTTGAGTATTGATCTTTTATCTGATGAAAAATTTCTCTTTACAGAGGATCAAACAATCAAAAGAAATAAAACCAAAGAAAAGGTATTTACAAAAGAATATATCACGAAGTTTCCTCAGCTAAAAAACGCTCAAAAATCGGAGTTTTTTCATTTAAACTCCAAAGCATTTATCGAAAATTACTTTTTCCTTGATTTGATAGAGCATTTTACCGAAAAGGGCATTGAAGTTTTTGGTATAGATGAATTGGAGAACTTTAACTTTAAGCCTTCAAGACCTTCAATTAGCTGGAACATTTCTTCCCAAATAGATTGGTTTGATATAGAATTAGGAATTGAGTTTGATGGAGAAGAAATCCCACTAAAAGAAATACAAAAAGCGATAAAAAATGGACAGGAATACGTTCTGCTTAGCGATGGTAAAAAAGGAATTCTCCCACTTGAATGGCTAGAGAAATTTAGAGCCGTTTTTAGAAATGGAACCATTAAAAAAGACAAATTAGAAATTTCTAAACTGCATTTTTCGGTACTCGATCAATTATTTGAGACCTTAGATGTTTCTAAAGAAATCAAAGCATATAAAAGAAAAACCCAAAAATTATTACAAAATTTTGATCATTTAAAACCTGTAACTCCTCCAAAAGAGATTCTAGCAGAACTAAGAGATTATCAACAAGCAGGGCTGAATTGGCTCAATTTTCTTGATGATTTCCAGTTTGGAGGTTGTTTAGCAGATGATATGGGACTTGGGAAAACACTGCAAATGATTACCTTTATCCAAACTCTGAAAACGAAGCGTAAAAACATAAAGCCTCATCTAATCATTGTACCTACTTCATTGGTTTATAACTGGGGAGCAGAAATTGAAAAATTTTGCCCAAGCCTAAAAGTTCTAATGCATTTTGGATTAAAAAGGCAAAAAGACACTCAGGATTTCAGTCAATACGATCTCATTATTTCTACCTATGGAACTGTTATCAATGATGTACCATTCCTAAAGAAATACCTTTTTGAATATATTATAATTGATGAATCTCAAGCCATAAAAAATCCCCTTTCTAAAAGATACAAAGCAGTTAGGTTATTAAAAGCAAAGAACCGCATTGCTCTTACGGGTACACCCATTGAAAATAGTTTAATGGATCTATATGCACAAATGAGTTTTGTAAATCCAGGCTTACTACAGTCCACAAAAGCTTTTAAAGATAACTATCTTAACCCTATTGAAAAAGAACAAAACGCCAATGCACAGAATGATTTAAAAACGATGATTCACCCGTTTTTGTTAAGAAGAACAAAAGAGCAAGTAGCAAAAGATTTACCCGAAAAAACAGAACAAATTCTCTATTGCTCAATGGGTAAAAAGCA
Source organism: Flavobacteriales bacterium (assembly GCA_025210805.1). Lineage (NCBI taxonomy): Bacteria > Pseudomonadati > Bacteroidota > Flavobacteriia > Flavobacteriales > Flavobacteriales bacterium. Next base: position 105,903 of record JAOAQX010000007.1, on the reverse strand, counting down.
AGAGGCAATTTACAAAAGAAACCTTTCAGAAGCAAAAAAAAGTATTTTATCGGAGGTAGAAAAACAAGGAGTTGGGAAATCAAAATTGATGGTTTTGGAAGCACTCACAAAATTGAGACAAATTTGTAATTCCCCCCAACTGGTAAAAGAATCTGAAGCGGAATCTGTAAAAATAGAGGAGCTCATCACGGCAATTCAAGAAAAAACAGGGAAACACAAGATTTTGATTTTTTCACAATTTGTAAAAATGCTTCACCTTATTGAAAATAGATTACAAAACTTAAATATTTCTTACTCTTACCTAGATGGGAAAACAAAAAACAGGCAAGAAATTGTAGATAAATTTCAAGAAGACGATACACAAAGAGTCTTCCTCATTAGTTTAAAAGCTGGGGGAACAGGTCTTAATTTAACAGCTGCAGATTATGTTTATATTGTAGATCCTTGGTGGAATCCTGCGGTAGAAAACCAAGCAATTGATCGAACTTATAGAATAGGACAAGAAAAAAATGTAACGGCTTATCGAATGATATGCAAAAACACCATTGAAGAAAAAATCATAAAATTACAAGAGAGAAAAAAGAGCCTCGCTCAAGATTTTACACAGATAGAGGAAAGCTTTGCTAAGCAATTGAGCAAAGATGATATTGTCGATTTGTTTAGTTAAAACAAGCGATTAAATCCCTACCTTTGTTCTTTCAATCCGAAAGCACACTTTTTAAGGTTTTTGTGCTTTTATCAAAAAAATAAATTCCTTCAAGAGACATGCAAATTCCTTTGTATTTATGGGTAATTCTGGCGATTCTTGTCAATTTGATTTTCATTTTGATAGGTCTTCTTGTAAAAAAGAATAAACAAATAAAACAGCTTTCTGAGTCCAAACAATCAGCAGAGTTAGCGGTTTTGAGTGCTCAAAAAGAACTCCAAGATGTCCAGCAGAATTTAAAAAACTTGGAGTACAGTATGGGGTTGGAAGCAAAACATCTTAACGAAAAATTAGAACAATTTTCTTTTGAAAATAAGAACCTTAGAGAAATAAATGCCCATTTGGAAAAAAATAGGAATGAACTAGATATAGCCTTCCAAACCCTCCAAAACAAACAAAAAGATCTATTGGTTCAAAGAGAAGCACTGCAAAAACAAATGCAGAATCACTTTGAGAATATTGCACAAAAAATCTTTAAAGAAAGAGAAAAAGATTGGAAAGAAGATAATTTTGGATCTTTTCAGAAAATGATACAACCCTTTAATGAGAAGCTTCAGGCTTTTGAAAAAAATGTTACCACACAAAGGGTAGAACAAAATAAACTGAGTGGCGAACTCAAAGGCGAACTCAATAAATTGATGCAACTCAATCAAGATATTTCTAAAGAAGCAAAACAATTAACTTCTGCTTTAAAAGGAGATAATAAACTGCAAGGAAATTGGGGCGAATATCAGCTAGAAACACTACTTCAAGGTGCGGGCTTGCATGAAAATACACATTATACAAAGCAAAATAATTTTCTCCATGATGGGGAGCGTAAAATCCCCGATTTTATTCTCAATCTACCCGAAAATAAATGCATTGTATTAGATGCAAAAGTTTCTCTAAAAGCGTATGAAAAATATGTAAATGCAGATACAGAAATAGCACAAAATATTGCTTTAAAAGAACATTTGTTGAGCATTAGAAATCATATTAAAAATTTGAGTTCTAAAAAATACCATTTGATATCGGAACTGAAAACAGTAGATTATACTTTTCTATTTGTGGCGGTTGAACCTGCATTATTTTTAGCAGCCAATGAAGATACCTATCTTTATGATTTTGCATTAAAACATGATATTGTACTTTTGAGCCATTCAACGCTTTTGGCAACTTTAAGGACTATTGCACATATTTGGAAACAGGAAGATCAGCAAAAAAATGCACAAAAAATTGCCGAATATGCTCGCAAAATTTATAACCAAATAGCGGCTTTTGTAGAAGAAATAGAAAAAGCCGAAAGACAGCTCGATGCCCTAAAAAAGACACACCAAGGCATGAGAACAAAACTGAAAGGAAGACAAGGTGTGATTACTCAAATAAACAAAATGCGTGACCTTGGTGTGTCAAACACCAAACCAATAAGCATGCAATACGAAGAAGAATATGATGAAGAAGAACCACAATAATTCATTTGAAACCTATGGGATACACCCTGTTTTGGAAGCCATTAAGGCAAATAAAAAAATAGACAGAGTTTTGATTCAGCAAGGATTGAAAGGAGACTCGTTTAAAGTACTTTTTGACCTCATTCAAGAAAGGAAAATCCCTTTCCAAATGGTGCCTATTCAGAAACTTAATAAGCTCACAAAAAATAATCATCAAGGAGTATTTGCATATCTATCTTTGATAGAATACATGGAAACCTCAGATTTGATTATGAAAATTGATGAAGAAGAAAAAAATCCGTTGATTCTCATTCTAGATCGAGTTTCTGATGTTAGAAATATTGGAGCCATTGCTCGTTCTGCCGAATGTGCTGGAGCTCAAGGGATCATTATTACCGCAAAAGGAAGTGCTAGAATCAATTCAGAAGCCATAAAGGCTTCTGCTGGAGCTTTACACAGAATTCCTATCTGCAAGGAGACCAACCTAAAAAATGTTATCAAAATGTTGCAAACGAGTGATATACGTGTGGTAGCCTGTACAGAGAAAACGGAATCTAAAATGTATGATGCCGATTTTACGCAGCCTACTGCAATCATTATGGGTAGCGAAGGAGAGGGAATTCACCCAGCAGTGTTAAATGCTTGCGATGATCGTGTAGCAATTCCAATGAAGGGTCATACAGAATCTTTAAACGTATCTGTTGCAGCAGGAATAGTTTTATATGAAGCTGTTAGACAAAGAATTTAACTTCATTTGTAAAAGTTTTTTGTTACATTTGGACTAGGTGTTAATAACGGGTCAGTATTTGGAGTTTCAAAAGAGATTTTGAATGCTGACTTTTTTTGAAGAGAAGAAGTCTTTTTACTTGTTTCTTCAAAAGTAAATGATAGAAAAAATGAAAAAACTTTTTACCCTTAGTTTCGTACTATTCCTTGCATTTCAGGTAAATGCCCAAATCAAAATAGGTGTAAAGGCAGGAGTCCTTACAAGCTCATTTGATTTTTCCAACGTATCTTCAGAAATTACAGAAATTAGAGATGGTAGTACCAAATTAGGTTATCATTTCGGAGCAATTTTAAGAATAGGAGATGAACGATTTCTAGAAATCTCTCCTTCCATCGTAAATTACAAAACAGAATTTAGCTTAAAGACAAGCTCATTAATAGAAGCTGTAGCCACACAACAACAATATGCATTGGATATACCCGTAAATGTAGGATTTAAAGCCCTTGGTTTTATAGATTTATTTGCAGGACCAAGATTTTCGATAAATTTGAGAGATAAACTGAGTATTTCTAGTGTGCTAGAAGAGGTGGAACAAGAGTATAAAACGGCATCAATAGGGCTTCAAGCAGGAGTTGGTATAAGAATTGCTAAGTTTATGGTAGATGTAAGGTATAATGACTCGATTTCTAAAATTGCCGATCAAATTACCATCGGAGATGCTAACTGGAAAGCCGAAGCTCGTGCCACATCTGTTCAAGGATCAATCACTTTATTCTTTTAAATTATGAACAAAAAAATACTCATTATTGCTCTATGTTCTTTTGGAGCTCTTGGATTCTCTAGTTGTACCACAACTGAGGTTTCTGAAACTAAAACAAACACAGTTTCAAAAGCGCAAGAAAGTAGTGTTGACAAAGAAGTTGAAAGTACTCAAAGTCGCTCTATACCAGCTAAGCGAACGTCAGTAGATGCAAATGGAAATCCGCTACCAACAAGATAAGCTTTATTCCAATTTCTCTAAAGTGTACTGATTTAAGACTTTTAGAGATTTTGTATTAGAATCCGAATTTGGGATCTTTTTTCTAATGAGAAAAGATCCTTTTTTTCTGCTAATACTATTAAAATGGTATCTATATAGATAGGTATGTAGCATCCAGTGATTCCATAGATTTGGCTCTATTCTAATGGTTTGATGGCTGCCCACTTGATCATTGATTGCCCGAATATCTTCCAAAAGTTGATGGTCTCTTCCATCTTTACCAAATCTTTGTGTCATGATTCCAACGGATGTCACCATGAGTAGTAAGCCAAAACCCGCTGCCCATTTTTGAAATTTAATATGCTGCCACTTTCCATGTAATCTTAACTGGAATTTCTCTTGAAGAATTATTGCCAAGCCCAAGACTGTAAACCCATACACGGGAATAATATAAAATGAGCTTTGAACTGGACTAAAGCAAATAGGAATAACTCCAGAAATTCCAATTGCGATAAGCGACCACCCTTTTCTAATAGCAATAGAAGGTTTATTTATTTTGAATTTTGCATGAGTTATCCAGATAATGAGAGCTATAATTAATGGAGTAATGAGGTTGTTAAAATATTTTTTAAAAATCGTTAGCGGAAAAATACTTTGTTCCGTACCTACGCCTCTTCTTAATACCTGTTTGTCAAAATAACGGAATAAAGATTCTCCTAATTCATCAATAAAATAAACAAATATTCCAAGGAAGAAAATTGCCGACACCAATATTAATACAGTAGAAAAAAACATTTGTTTAAACTTAAAACCTCTGTTAAACAACCACCAAAAGAAGGGGATTCCTAAACTGAAAAAGGCAAAAACGCCTTTGGATAAAGAAGCAAATAGAAAGAATATCCCAGCAAATACAAGATAGCCTATTTTTTGTTTGTCAATATATTTTAAAAAAGCCCATAAGTATGACAAAATGAATAGAGTAACTGTGTTTTCTAGCATATTGTTGGTGGCAGACCAAAAAATACTTTCGATAGTAATATACATCAATAAGGGTAACCAAGCATTTGTTTTATCTTGGGTAAGCAAAGTCCAGATATTTTTAATAAGAAAACCAGAAAACAGCACCGTAAAAATAGAATAGAGCTTATCTACCCACCAGTGATCACCAAATAATCGATAAGTAAATGATTGTAAAAATATGGCAAATGGCGGATGTTCTACAAAAGGAGTTAAAAAAGTCTCCGTCATATATGGTTTGCCCAAAGTTCCTAAGTCCAATGCAAGGTTTCTAGCAACGACAGCGTAAATGGCTCCATCCATAAACATACCTTGTGTAGTTGCCAGTGGAGCAATGAGAATTAAGAATAACCCTAAAACTAAGAGAAGCATTCTATTGCTAGAATTAGAAATTATAAGCATACAGATCTACGATTATTGAGTGTATTAAATTAATTTACAAATACGAGAGAGGTTGAACCCAATCAATTCTATACCCGAAATTAGACTTAATAATTAAAAAACTAGTGGTCAAAATCATTTTTTTTCGTTACTTTGTACTACTTGCTCAAATAGTAAGAGCATTAAACAAAACAAGATCATGACAAAAAAAATTATTTCTGTAGGTTTAGTTATTTTATTCGTTTTAGCTGTTGAATCATGTACAGCCTCTAAACAAACATGTCCAGGAGTAGCTGATGCTCCGCAAGTTTCCACAGAAAAAGTAGGATAAATCCATTCGTATTATGAAAATTAACAAAAAAATACTTTTTGGAGGTATATTCATTTTAGCAATAAGTCTTCAATCCTGTTGTATCACAGATTCTTGTCCTGGAGTTACTAAGGTTGAGAAAAAAGTAGAACAACAAAAAATGGACTGCTAGTTGTTTTTTAAACGGCAAACTCCAGAGTCCAGTTTTAACTGGAAAACATTAAGTACTTCTTCTTTTGATCAAATGAGAGATCAAGGAAGGAGTTTTGTTGTGTTTAAACACAGCATTAGATGTTATACAAGTTCTTGGGTAAAAAAAGAATTTGAAAAGCTTCATGCTGAATCAGAAAAAGATCTTTTCCTTGTTTCAGTAATTGAGGAAAGACCTCTATCTAACCATATCTCCACCCAAACAGGAGTTCGTCATGAATCTCCTCAAATTCTCATTTTCGAAAATGGTGAGTGCATTGCTCATGATAGCCATAGCCACATTCTTGATATCACTTTTTAGTGATTTTTTTTAAAAAATCGAATTCTGTCACGATTGGCTTATTCACTAATCTATATTTCTGATTTAGCACACTCGCATTAAGAAAATGAATGCCATGTTTTATAATTTCTCCGCACGATTCGTGAATATGTCCAAATGCATGAATTCTTGGTTTTACCCTTTGAACGATGGTGTCTAATAAGTTTTCGCACCCAACATGTCTTTTATCATGCGTCATGTCTAAAATGGAGTATGGAGGACCATGTGTTAAAAGTATATCAACATCATTGGGAATTAAGTCCCAATGATGTTGAATTTTTAAACCTCTTTCTCTATTGAAATACCAATTGAAGAAGGCTGGAGTAATAGGAGAGCCCCATATTTTTATACCTTCTATTTCTGTACCTGAATCATTTAAATAAATCACATTAAATGGAATTTTATTTTTGATAAAATTCTGATCATTTCTTTCAAAATATCCATCATGATTACCTGCTATAAAAATCTTGTATTTAAATGGTTGTTCTGAAAACCAATCGATAAAGTCTAATACTTCCTCTTCTTCTCCAAGAGAAGAAATGTCACCTGTGTGAATCAAGAGATCCCCTTTTGGCAATCGGACTTCGTGATGTTTTCCATGTGTATCAGAAATGAAAACTATTTTCATTGAAAGTAATTACAAGTTTAGTATGTATTCCAGTTGTTCTTTACCTGTTCTACCATTGTATTTTTTCATAGATCTATTCCACCAAGAACAAGTTGGGTGTACAGTTTCATAAATAATACTATCAAATTTTGAAGGTATATTTCCAATTTCACCAGAATGAAATACTTGATGAAAGCCTTGTCTAGCTTTCGAGCTAAGGAAAATAATTTTGTCTGGGTTTAATACTGAATATAAATTGAGCAAATGCTCAAAAGCATACAATTTTTCTTCCCAAGATGGGGAAATACTTCCGCCAGGAGTTTCAGCTGGTCTTAAGAAATAGTTATAAAAAGCAGTGTGTTCTAATGCTTTATTATAATCTCCCAACTCAAATACATTTCCAAACACATTTCCATAGTTGCGATACATAGAGTGTGACTTATAGCTATGACCAGAATTGATTACATCTCGTTCAATTATTTGGCGGGTATTTAAATAATCTTTATCGTCTTGTGTGAAATCATAATCTTTTAGGAAGTTTTTATACCATTCCATTCCAGGAATAAACTCTTTTGGTAAATAATGGCTTTCACCCACAAAAAGCACTTGACTATTTGCTTTTTCGAAATTCTTACCAATAAATGGTTTAAGAATCGGATACTGTTTGTAGATTTTTAGTTTTTCTAATTTTTGTTCCATTTCGGTTATTGTTATAAAGTGAATAAATCGGTTATTCCATTCTTTGAGGAATGAATTGTTTCTTTTCTTAGTCATTTTTGTAATTGATATCTATCAAAAATTTATAACGATCTTTTTGTACTCGGTATTCTATTTGCTGAGTTTTCATATTGGTTCCATGTATTTCAGCTTTACACTGACACTCCCTCAAGTCCTTGTTGATACCAATGGTATAAATAGATTTGATAGAAATGGAGGAGGTGTTTATATCTCTTTTTGCTTGCTGTACATATTTATCATGTTTTGAGTAATACATAGAATTGTATGAAGCTTTCTTTAAATCTTGATATACAATTTTTAAGTCATTTTCTATTAGAGACTCAAATCCATGACCTCTAAACATTGAGTAATTAATACCTTCATACAAGCAATAATAGTAAAATGCTTGGTCGGCGATATAATCTTTTTTTATTTGTTCTTTTAAATAATACTGTAAGTCAATATTGTTACACTTTGGGATGTTTTGGCAAGAAAACAATCCAGTCATGATTGTGAATATTGCAATCAAAGGTAAAGAATAATGTTGCACCATAAATATTTTGTTTTTGTTAATTCTGATGCAAATATGAGATATAGCATGCTCAAAAAGTGAGCATGGTTATTAATGATATAAATTTTCCATTTTTTTTATCTCATTCTTCATTCTCTCTTTTAATTCAGTGGGTGCAATAACATAAATATTCTTGCCATATTTTAAGAGGTATTGCATTAGTTCAAAATTCGTGTGCACTTCAATTTCTATTATGGTTCCGTTATTGATTTCTTCGATGACTTGTTGTGTTCTATGAAAAGGTTGATTATTGAAATAATTCATTTGATATTTATCTACCCACAGTCTAACCTTTTCAATAGGATCAATAGTATTACAACCAATACAATTGTAATAGAAATTGGGAGTAATATTTCCTGAAGGAATAAAAGATTTTGTAGAGAGTTTTATATTTTTCATTCTATCAAGAGCCAAAGAATGACCTCTTTGTGTTTTATTTTCAACAATTAGGTACCATCTAGAGTCAAATTCTCTAAAGAACAATGGTTTGAATTTATCGTCTTTTTGCTCTATACCATCATAATTTATGTAATCTATTACCAATTCTTTTTGCTTTTTAATGGCTTCGAGAATTATTGACATTTTTTCTAATCCATTATCTTCCACTCTATTTCCGTAGTCAAACAGAACATTTGAAGAATTTTTATGTTCTAATAGTTTATTAAAATTTAAAAATTCTAAGGTTTTAAAGAGTTTAATACCATGTTCAGATTGTGAATAGTCTATTTCATAATACCTATTCTTATTAGCAACCATGATTCCAAAGTCTCGTAAACATTCTAGATCCCGGGAAAGAGTGGCATCAGAATAAGACGAAGTAAAAGAATCCATGTAAAATTCATCACGTATTCTCTTCAACACTTCTTTCCTAGAATAGAGTTTATTACTCATTAATAATTGAAATAAACGAATACGTCTTTTAAGTTGCTTCATATTTTTGAAACTTATTTTTCAATATTAAATAAAGTAGTATTATTTCTTCTTCCGCATTCTAAGATTTAGAAACTCCACAAAGAGAGAGAAAGAAATCGCAAAGTAGAGGTATCCTTTAGGTATAACTCCTACATGCGCTCCAAAAAGTTCTAGATTTGCCATGTGGGCAGATTCGGTAATCAGCATAAAACCAATCAAAATCAAAAAGGAAAGACCCAGCATCTGAATAGAAGGGTGTTCGTTTACAAAACGCCCAACTGGACCCGCAAATACCATCATGATAATCATGGAGAGAATGACCGAAATAATCATAACGGGCATCGCTCCTTCCAATCCGTTTGTCATTCCCACAGCAGTAAGAATAGAATCAAAAGAGAATACCACATTTATTAATGCAATTTGCACAATAGCTTGTGTAAGGGTAGATTTAGCCTTTCCATTGGCTTTTTCGGCTTCTTCGCCTTCTAGTTTATGATGAATTTCTTTGGTGCTTTTGTAGATGAGGAATATTCCCCCAGCCAAAAGAATTAAGGCTTGACCTGAAAATCCTCCTTTTGCAAAACTCCAATCTACGGAGAAAAGTGGCTTTTGCATCTGGATAAGAAAAGAGATAAAGAAAAGTAAAATCAAACGGAAAATCATCGCTAAGATCAAACCGATATTTCTGGCTTTGGCTTGTTCTTCTGGCTTTACTTTATTTGCCGCAATGGAAATAAAAATGATATTATCAACTCCCAGTACAATTTCTAAAAAAGTAAGGGTTACAAGGGCACCCCATACTTCGGGGTTGGCTAAAAAGTCTAACATTTTTTAATCTAATTCTTCAATTTTGTCAAATATAGCTACAAGTATTGATTTAGAATAGAGTAAATAGACGAAATTTCTAAATCATTGGGCAATAACAAAATCTCTAAAATTTTCTCTATCGAAATCAAGACCAATAGGAAAATCTACTTTTATGACAATGGAGTTCGAAATGCAATTATAGGAAATTTCAATTAATATGATTGCCTTGCCTTTATTTAGCTTGGAGTCTATTTGTTTCTTTAGATATCTTGAATACATTTTTTAATCTTATTTTCACCAAAAGTTCGTCTTTTTAGTGAATACACTCACTAAAAAGACGTCTTTTTGGTGAATTAAAAGAAGTATCATATTGATTATGAACTTTTTTGCTGATCTCTATAATGAATTTCCAGCGGTTTTATAAAGATTAGTAATCGACATCGAATCAAAATAGGGAATATTCCCTATTTATTTCATTTCGATGAATGGATAGTTTTGCACGATAAATACAATTAAAATTCGCATGAACGCATCTTTAAGGCTGTTTTTAGTATTGTCACTGATTACTAAAATATGCCATGGGCAAGTTGGAATAGGAACCACAAATCCACATCCATCTGCTATTTTAGAAGTAAAAAGTCAGACAAAAGGAATGCTGATTCCTAGGGTGGACAACGAAAACCTTATTCCCAATCCCGCTGAAGGTTTGATGATTTATGATAAGACAGATCAAGCCATTAATTATTATACGGGAAACAAATGGAAGAATACCCAAGGAATTAATTTAGGAAACTGGGATAATGCCGTGCATAAAAATAAGGCAAGCACACCCACTGAGTCTGGGAATTTTGGAATGTTCATGGATTTGAGTTCAGATAATAAAACACTAGTCGTGAGTGCACATGCAGAGAATTCTAGTAAAGGAGCGGTCTATATCTTTGAACTTGAAAACAATTTATGGATTGAAAAACAAAAGATTGTTGCCTCTGATGGTGAAAGTAATGATGGGTTTGGAATTTCGATTAAGATAAGTGCAGATGCTAAAACCTTAATGATTTCTGCTTTTCAAGAAGCATCGGATGAAACGGGTATGGGAAATTCGAGACCAAAATCGGGTGCGGTATATATCTATAAAAAGGAGCAAAATAGTTGGGTTTTCAAACAAAAACTGAAATCAATTACGGCTCGAGAAAATCATTTTTTTGGTTCTAGTTTGGCAATGAATTCCACTGCCAATAAATTGTATATCGGTCGTTCTGGAGAACCTCCTCTCTATGGAGATGTAAATCAAAAAAGGTATAAAGGAATAGTCTATGAATATACCTTAAATGGCTCAAATTATACGCTAACGGATTCTATTATTCCCTCTGTATCTGAGATTGGTGATAAATTTGGAAACGCAATAGTCTTGTCAAGTGATAATCAAACGATGTTTATCAGTTCTTGCGGATTAGATGGATACGAGGATGATATTGGGGCTGTTTATGCTTTTAAGAAAATGGGTAATTCTTGGCAAGAAATCGACAAGATAGTTCCTCAAAATTTGAATAGGAGTGCCTATTTTGGAGTTACTTTAACGACAAATTCGGATGGAAGTCTTTTAGCAGTAGGGAGTCCTTTAAGGCAATTAGGTAATGACTTCTATGCAGGAAGTGTTCATGTCTTTAGAAAGAATCAGAATAATTGGAGTTTAGAAAAAGAAATATACAAGACGAATAATCGCTTTATCGCATTTTTGGGAGTTTCTATAGACTTTAGCAAAGAAGGAAACACCTTAGTACTTAGTGCCCATGGTGTGGCCGATACGGTCTATAATGGCCTAGGGAATTATGAAGAAACTGATGCAATTGGAAATGTTTATGTCTATCAGTATATTGATAACGACTGGAAGAAAACCCGAAAATTTCGTCCTAAACACGCTGAACAATTCACTTATTTTGGATCAAATGTACAAATCACCACGAATAGTGGGATGATTATTATAGGAGCAGGAGGTGATACTTTTAATGAAGATAATTCTCTGTATGGACCTTATCAGTCCTCGGGTTCTATCTATACTTATTACTGACGGAGTTGTAATCAATAAAAATTTTAGTTTTCCCCAAAAAAACAGCACTTAACCAATAATTATATCGGCTTTTGTGCTGTTTTTGTTTGAATTAATACCGTTTACGTTGTTAATTTACCCATATATTTTGTTTCTTTTCGGAGTTTTTCGTTGTAGAACATTCCCGAAAAGCCAGGACAAGCTCAGGAATTCAACGGGGGCTTATTACAGTGAGTAAATTAACACCATAATATAATTGGGAGTTATTGACCAATAAATGATTAATATCGATTTCTTTGAAAATCAGAATGAAAGCATTTTTTAAGACAAAAGGAGTTGTTTATGATTCCTTTTCAGATGATGACTAACTATTTGTTGCTTTTTTCTTTGTAAGGTTCCCTAATATAAAACCAATTTCTACACCGTATAAAAAACGATCTTTATTTATGATTATAGGTGCACCGAAATACATACCTAATACTCTTGTAAATGGGATTTCTAAAGTAGGATTAATAATCATACTCACTGTAGCATATTGCTGTTTTTCATGGGTGTAATTTGTTCCTAGCCAATATAGTCTTCTACGGGAGTGAAATTAATAGCATTGGTAACTTGTGAGTATGCCAAACCACCTTTCAAATTCCAAGCGTAACCTTTTTCTTTATCAAAAAAGTATTTTGTACCTATTGTGGCAAAATAATGGGTATAACGATCATATCCTGAAAAAATCCCAAAGAGCCCAGCGGAGTAATCATCTGGTTTTTCAAGAGCATTTGCACTTGAACCTCTCGTTCCAAAACTAAATGTAAGGTTGTTTGAATTTGTATAGTTTAAACTAAATTTACCACCAAACTGACTACCAAAAGAAAATCCTGTTTGGAAATAAATTTGAGGTTTTTTGTCTTCTTGAGCCTTTGTGCTAAACGTAAACACTAAGGCAATTACTAATATTATATAATTTTTCATAAACGTAAAGTTATATAAAACAAATTGTATAGAGTTTTGATATTGAATATTTTAAAAATTTTAATTTTAATTATAAAAATAGATAATACTATTTAGGATATTATTCGAAGGCATTATGTCGATAAATATTTTTTCTTTTTTCTTCAAAAAAAACAGCACAAAAACCAATAAATATAGCGGCTTTTGTGCTGTTTTTGTTTGTAGAATATTCTGGGTTTATTATAAATTACCCAAAACTGTTTTTACCATATTGGCGATGTCTTTTCCTTCGGCTTTTCCTTTTAGTTGTCCAGATGCCATTCCCATCACTTTTCCCATATCCTGTGGTCCTGCTGCACCCACTTTAGATACGATTTCTTTTACGGCAGTTTCTAATTCTTCTGCGCTCATCTGCTTAGGAAGGTATTCGCTGATGATTGCTGCTTGGTCTAATTCATCTTTAGCAAGATCTTCTCTACCTTGTTCTTGGTAAATAGATGCAGCATCTTTTCTTTGTTTCAGCATTTTAGAAAGTAAAGTGATTTCGGTAGCATCATCCATTTCTTTTCCTTCACCAGAAGTATTAAACTTGAGTATCTCGGCTTTTATAGCTCTAAGAACTGTAAGTTTTACTTGATTTTTTGCTTTCATTGCGGTTTTCATTTCCGCCATCAAATTGTCTTGTAATCCCATATTTATGAATCTTTTGAGTCGTCTTCTAAGTTATATCTTTCCACATTTTCTGCAGATGCATCATGGTTGTCAAGCTTAATGCCTTGCCTTTTGTAGGCAGGAATATTTTCCACTTGTTCCATATTGGCTTGGTCGAGGTTGTTATAATTATACTTTTGTAATCTTTCTCTTCTTTTCCTTGCTCTTTCTATGAGTTCAGCAGAAGTCAAATCACTGGATTCTTGAAAGATTCCGTTTCCTGTATTTTTTTCTTCTATTTTCTCTTCTTTTTCTAGCGTCACAACAGAAGAAGGAGTTTCTTTTGCTTCGATGATTGGTTGAATGGCTTCTTTTGCTTCTTCCACAATTTCTTCTACCAATTTTTCTGCAGCGGCTTTTGTTTCTTGTGTTGTTTCAGTTTGAGGAGTGGGTTTCACAGAAGTATTTTGTTCACCAGCTTCCATAGATTCTTCAAAAGGATCGGTATTTTCGTCGAAATCAAGCTTATGCTTAATCACTTCTCTTTTAATTGTAGGTTGTTTACCGATATCATTTTTTTCTTCAAAACCTGTGGCAATAACTGTTACGGCAATATTGTTTCCAATAGTTTCATCTTCACCTACACCCATGATGATATCGACTTTTCCTTCACCACCTGCTTCTTCTATCAATAGGTCATTGATATATCCTACTTCATCAAATGTAACCTCCTCTTGACCAGACATAATGAGAAGAAGTACATTTTTGGCGCCGAGGATATGGTTATTGTTCAGTAATGGAGAGTGAACGGCTTTTTTCAGGGCTTCTTCTGCACGGTTTTCTCCAGACGCTTCACCTGTTCCCATAATGGCTGTACCACTTTGTTCGAGTACAGTTCTGGCATCATTAAGGTCAATATTCACCTGACATTCTTGGGTAATTACTTCCGAGATTCCCTTAGTGGCATTTGCCAAAATTTCATCTGCTTTGGCGAAAGCCGATTTAAAACCAAGGTTTCCATATATTTCACGGATTTTGTCATTGTTTACCACAATGAGTGTATCCACAAATTCTTTCATTTTGGTAATTCCTTCTTGTGCCTGACGCATCCTTGTAGGACCTTCAAACCTAAAAGGAATTGTTACAATTCCTACTGTAAGAACATTGAGTTCTCTAGCTGTTCTTGCAATAATAGGAGCTGCACCAGTTCCTGTTCCTCCACCCATTCCGGCAGTAATGAAAAGCATTTCGGTTTTCTCTCCCAAAAAGGCTCTAATTTCTTCTAGATTTTCTTTGGCAGATTTTTCTCCAACTTCGGGGTTTGCTCCTGCACCAAGACCCTTGGTAGTGGTTACTCCTAGTTGTATTTTGTTGGGTACGGGGCTATTGTTGAGTGCTTGTTCATCGGTATTACAAACAGCAAAATCAACTCCTTTTGCACCTATGCGGTACATGTGGTTTACGGCATTGGAACCACCTCCTCCTACACCTACTACTTTGATGACTGAGGATTTCCCTTGTGGCAAATCAAATTCTAATATTCCGCTCATATTTTTTGTCTAAACTTTTATTATTCTTCCGAACCTTTGTTGTGAACCAATTAATTGGTTTATTCATCTCCTTCAAGGAAATTAAGAAATTTACTAGACCATCTTTCTAAGAAATTTACTTTTTTCTTACTGGTTTCTAATATTTTTTTCATGTCTTTATCATCTTGAACGGCAGTTTCTCTAGGTTCTTCATGCACTTCTGATGGTGACATTTCTGGAGATGCTTCATAAGATTGATAAAAAGGTTCGTCGGATATCTGTTGTTCTAGTTCTTGTTGCTTTTCTAGTTCTTCTTGTCTAATTAGTGCTTCTTCTATGGCTCTTTCTTTACTTTCCACCGCTTGAATGGCAAGTCCTATAGAAGTTGCATAAATCGGACTGGATAATTTGGAGAGCATTTCTCCTTCTATCCTTTCTTGTGGATAACCAATTCTAGTATCCATCAAGGTTTCAAATTTTGCCATTGTTTTGAGGTGTTTAAGTTTGGCACCACCTCCTGTTATCACAATTCCTGCAATAAGTTTTTTAGTAGGATCATTTCCTTCATATCCTTTTATGATGGCGTCCACTGCATTTAGAATTTCTTCTACACGTGCGTGGATCGCTGTGGCAAGATTTCTAAGACTGACCTCTTTTGGGTCTCTTCCTCTGAGTCCTGGTATAGAAACAATTTCATTTTCTTTATTGGCAAGAGGAGTACAAGATCCGAATTTTATTTTCAATAATTCAGCTTGTTTTTCAATGATTTGGAAACCATTTTTGATGTCTTCAGTGATGGCTTTTCCTCCGAAAGGAATCACGGAAGTATGACGAATAATTCCATCTTTAAAAATGGCGATATCTGTAGTTCCCCCACCAATATCTAGGAGGGCAACTCCTGCATCTTTTTCATCGTCATTAAGACAGGCTGTTGCCGATGCAAGCGGCTCCAGTGTAAGTCCTGATATTTTGTAACCTGCTCCTTTTACGCATCTTCCAATATTTTGGATCGAATTAATTCTTCCTACTACAATATGGAAATTAGCTTCTAAACGTGATCCAGACATCCCAATGGGATCTAAAATTCCAGATTCGCTATCTACTTTATATACTTGAGGAAGAATATGGATGATTTCTTCACCAGGAAGTAAAACGATTCCGTGTACTTTTCCGATAAGGGCATTAATATCTTTATGATCGATAAAATCTTCAGGATTTTCTCTGGTAATAGACTCGGAGTGCTGGATAGAACGAATGTGCTGACCGGCAATCCCCACAATAAGATCATTTACTTGATGATCGCATTGAGATTCTGCCATAGAAACTGCTTGCTTTACAGATTCCATTGTTTGTACTACATTATGAACCACTCCACGCTGTACTCCTGTAGAAGGAGCATGCCCTACACCCAATACTTTTATTCGGTCTCCCGTACCTCTTTGTGCAATAACACACACTACTTTTGTGGTACCAATGTCTAGTCCTACGGCAATATTTTCTGTGTTCATGATTCTTTTATTTTAGTACAAACCACTTGGTTCTTAAAAGCTAAACTTATTTTTGAATATCGATTCCATCCTTTGGTTTTAAGAATCAAATTCATTGTATGTTCAAAATTATCGAGTTTTTCGGGAATATCCTCATTTGGGCCCAATTCTACCAAAAATTTCCCCATTCTTGGAACTAAAGTGATTTCTTCAAAGGAATTGATATACACTTCTGCTATTTGTTTTCTTACTAATGGTTTAGATTCCAAAGTGTGAAATAAATCCAAAATTTGGTCATTTTTAAAGCTATCGATATCCACTCTTATTATCGGAACTCTTGCAGTATAATCACTACTTAAAGGAAAATTTTCTCCCCATTGGTTCAAATAATAAGATTTTTGAGGTCTGTGTACTCTTAAATAAGGAACTTCTTGAATGACTTCAATATTCATTTCTCCATGAAAATCTGTGTATATTTCAGCCTTTTGGATAAATGGATTTTGTTCAATAATTTTTTCTAATGTGTCTTGATCTATTTTTCGAACAGGCGTATTGATATAACTTAAATTCTTTTCTTCAAAAATACCATTAATACTTTGAGCCTGAATGAAACTAACAGATTCTTCGTTAACTACATTGACGGTTGTTTCTTTCCATACCACAGGGTTTTTGGTTTTTTGAATATTGGACCAAAAAAGAATATACCCAAACAACAAGAGAATGAGTAACCAGTAGCTAATTCGCAACCATTTTATGATATTTTTATTTTTTGTCATTTTTTCAAATGAGATTTTATTTCTTCAACATGATTTGAGATATCTCCTGCACCTATCGTTAAAATAATATCTGCTTCAGGTCTTTTTGCTATTTCTTCACAAATTTTATTTCGGTCAATTTTGGTACCATGACTCATTTTTTCCACTAAGTGATCACTACTAACTCCCGCAATTGGGCGTTCTCTGGCAGGATAAATGTCGAGTAAAAGTGTTTCATCTGCTTGAGAAAGTTCGTGAGCAAATTCTTCCATAAAATCTTGAGTTCTGGAGAACAAATGTGGTTGAAAAATTGCCAAGAGTTTTTTCTCTGGAAAAAAATATCGAATAGAATCTATGGTTCTTTTTATTTCTGTAGGATGATGGGCATAATCATCTATAAATATCTTTTCTCCAAAAATACTAAGATTAAATCGTCTTGCAACACCTTCAAAGCTTGATAATGAATTTTTTATTTCTTTTAGGGATACACCCTCTAAATATGCCAAGCTGGCTGCTGCAACTGCATTTTCTACATTATGAAGTCCTGGAAATCCAAGTTCACAATGGTCTATTTTTTCTTCTTGAAGATGCAGAGTGAACTCCATTTTTGTTCCTGTCCAACGAATATTGGAGGCATAAAATTGTGCTGCGTTATTGAGTCCATAATTATGTGTTCCTTCTATTGGAATTTCTTCTTGAATGACACAGTATTCTCTCACATTTTGAAGATAATTCTCAAAGGTTTTTTGCATTTCTTGATGATTGCCATAAATATCAAGATGATCGGCATCAATAGAAGTCAGTGCCGTGCTTTTTACCTCAAGATGCATAAAAGAACGGTCAAATTCATCGGCCTCTACAACCATATAATCAGATTCTGGCTGGAGAATAAGATTAGATTGATAATTATTGAGGATTCCTCCAATGAAAGCCGTGCATCCCAAAGAAGAATTTGCCATAATATGCCCCAAAATTGCAGAAGTACTGGTTTTTCCATGTGTACCCGCTACTGCCAAACACTTTTTTGTTTTAGAGATCATTCCTAAAATTTCGGCTCTTTTAAAGAGGCGAAATGCTTGCTTTTGCAAATGTTGTTTAATCTTTAAATCATCTGGAATGGCTGGGGTGAAAATAACTAATGTGTTTTCTGTGTTTATTCCCAGAGGGATCTGTGAAATATCATCCTGATAACAAATTGTAACTCCTTCATTTTCCAGCTTTTTGCAAAGTGGAGTGGGTGTTTTATCATATCCAGAAACGGTTTGCCCATTTGCCCTAAAGTAACGAGCTAAGGCACTCATCCCAATTCCTCCTATTCCTAAAAAGTATATATGTTGATACTGAGTTAATTTCATTTTTGGAGAATCTGTTTAGCAATTTCTTCTGAAGCTTTTGATTTTGAGAATTGTACAATTTCTGATTTCAATTTTCCTTGTAGTTCTTGATCTTCAAGAGTGGTGAGCAGATATTGTAAGCTATGCTCTTCTTTTAGCTGTTTTTCTTCCCAAAGAAGTGCGGCATTTTTTTCGGCTAAAGCCAAAGCATTTTTGTATTGATGATTGTCTGTAACATTTGGCGAAGGCACAAAAATAGCGGGTTTTTGCATCAAAGCAATCTCAGAAACAGTAAGTGCACCTGCTCGGCAAAGTACTAGATGTGCTTGTGCATAAGCTTCAGCCATATTTTGAATAAATGCTTGTATATGGATGTTTTCTGGTCTTCCTGCTTTTTCCCAAGCATCTTTGCACTGTTTTTCATACAGTTTTCCGCACTGCCATTGAATCTCAATGGATTCTTTTGCCAATGTTTCTATGTGCTGAATAAAAAAATCATTGATGGAACGTGCTCCTAGGCTTCCGCCCAAAATGAGTAATTTGGGTGTAGAGGTCTGATTTTCTGTTTTTACTTGAAGTTTTTCAAGAATGTTTTTTCGGATGGGATTTCCTGAATAAATGATTTTGTTTTCTGGGAAAAATCGATCCATATTGGGATAAGCCACAAAGACTTTTTGGGCATATTTTGCCATTTTTCGGTTCACTAAGCCTGGGAAAGAGTTTTGCTCTTGCAAATACACAGGTATTTTTAACCAAGATGCTACCAAGGCTATAGGAGCACTAGCGTATCCACCTGTTCCTATTACGGCTTTTGGCTGTACTTTTTTGAGGTGAAAATAGCTTTTGGTAAGACTCGTTATAATCCTAAAAGGCAAAGAAAGATTTGCCCATATTTTTCCTCTTTGTAAACCTCGTATGGGTAATCCTAAGATTTTGTAACCAGCTTGTGGAATTTTTTCCATTTCCATTTTACCCAAAGCTCCCACAAAGCTCACGGAAGTATTTGGGTATGCTTCTAGAGCTTCAGCAATTGCTAAGGCTGGGTAAATATGTCCGCCAGTTCCTCCACCACTTAGGATAAAATGATTTTGCTTAGTATTCTTGTTGATTTTTGTACTCACTTTTTAGTCTTTTCACTTCTTCTTTTAGGTATGCTTTTTCGTCAAAAACTCTTCCTTCTGCCATTGCCATAGATCTCGAAATTTCTAAGGTGCTTTTTGCTCTTTCTAAGAGTTCTTCTTCTAGTTCTTTTTTTGCTAAAATACTGGAGTGTGACACCGAAAGAATAACCCCTATCGCAATACAAGTCATCCAAATAGAAGACCCACCCGCACTAATAAGAGGAAGTGTTTGCCCCGTAACTGGAAGTAATCCAACGGCTACTCCCATGTTTATAAAAGCTTGTAGTAAGATACTAAAGCCTAATCCTACCACCAGAAGTCTCCCAAAATCATTAAGGGCATGGTTGGCAATGGTGAGAAATCTAAAGACCAAAAAGAGGTAAACAATTATGGGGAAAATCATTCCTCCATAACCATATTCTTCACCAATGATGGCATAAACAAAATCGGAGTTTGATTGAGGAAGGAAATATTTATGAACACTTTTTCCAGGTCCTACTCCTGTATAATGACCACGTACAATTGCCATTTTTGCATGATCAGATTGGTAATTTCCGTCGGGGTCGTGTTGTTCTTCTCCAATAAATCGTTCTATACGGGCTTCCCAAGTGTCAAATCTATTGGCTACGCTAGGAAAAAACTTAAAAATAGAGATTACTAAGACCATAATTAAGATTCCAGAACCCGCCATTTTGAGTAGGTTTTTGGTAGAATAATTTCCGATATATAGCAGTACAAAGCTAATAAAAAAGATAAATGTTGCTGAGGATAAACTTGATTTAAAAACAAAGGCAAATAATAGTAAAATAGGAGCAAGAACGTAAAGAAATGATTTCTTAAAGCTCTGTAATTTATCTTGATGTTTTACTAGTTGACGCGAAAGAAGCAGAATAATAGACACTTTCGCTAGTTCGGAGGGTTGAAAAGAAAATCCGAATATCCGCACCCATCGTTCTGCACTTGCTCCACCAATGGTGGTTCCACGTGTGAGTGCAATAAAAATGAGTACAATGGCGGCAATATATACTAAGATAGAGGTGTTATAAAAAAAGCGAAAAGGAATATTAGAAACTAAAATAATAAGCGTAAACCCCATGAGAATATGGGCTACGTGTTTTAAACCAATAGGCAAACTACTTCCTCCATGATATTGGTAGGCAAGATTACTACTAGAACTATAAACCAAAAGTGATGAATAGGCAACGAGAAACAAGACAGAAATCCATACGCTTTTGTCGCCCTTAATTAACTTATTCATTGATGTCTAATACCGCTAAGTGATGTTTTTTGATTTTTACAATAAAAACTTATGGTAAAGGTATTGAATTATCTTTTTTTTAAGCTAAATCTTTGTAATATTTCGATAGAAGTTTGATTTAGCTGGGTGGACAGTGTGTTCTTTTGTTGAGGTTTTATTTCTATAAAATCTCCTTCCGTTCAGACGCTAGTCTCAAAAAGATAAAAAGAAGAATCGTAAAGCCCCAAAGTGAAGATCCTCCGTAGCTCACATAGGGCAAGGGAATTCCAATAACGGGAACTACACCGATGGTCATCCCGATATTTACAAAAAAGTGGAAGAAAAGAATACTGGCTACTCCATATCCATATACTCTTGTAAAGGCAGATTTTTGTCTTTCGGAAAGAAGAATGATTCGATAAATGAGTCCAAGAAATATGACCATAAGCACAAGGCTTCCAAGAAGTCCCCATTCTTCTCCTATGGTACAAAAAATAAAATCAGTACTTTGTTCTGGTACAAAATTGTAGCGTGTTTGCGTTCCTTCTAAAAATCCTTGTCCTACAACTCCTCCAGAGCCAATAGCTATTTTTGATTGCAACAGGTTATAACCTTTGTCACTACTATCTTCTATTTTTCCGAGAATAATATCAATTCGGTTTCTATGATGTGATTTAAAGACATTATTGTAGATAAATCCCACACCGATAGAATAAATAATGCTAACAATACCCACTAAAACAAAATGTAAAAGATATTTCCGTCTGATTCTGGGTTTTTGGAGAACATAAGAAATCAGAATAATAAGTACGACCAGTAATAAGGTTAACCAAAGCGGAATGAGTAAGGAAATAAGAAAAAGTAAAATAGCTGAAATGATTCCCCAAAGATAATAACCCGGTAAACCTTCACGATACAGCACAAGAATCAAAGATGAATAAACTAATGCGGAACCTGCATCGGGCTGAAGGAGAATTAAAAACATGGGGATTGCCAAAACGGCAAAGGTGACTAGTTGAGACCTGAAATCTCTTAAATCTGTTTGCGGACTAGAAAGTAAGGTTCCTAGTATGAGTAGGGTAGAGAATTTTGCAAATTCTGCGGGTTGTATACTGTAGGATCCTATTCCAAACCATGATTTTCCTCCTCCTACTTCTTTTCCGATAAAAAGAACGAGCACCAAGAGCAACATGGAGACTAAGTAAAAATAGATTGAATAGTAGGTGTATAATCTTGAAGAAGTAAAAAGAATAAAAAGTCCAATTAGCAAAGATGATCCTATCCAAATGATTTGTTTTCCATGTTCTTGACTGCTGTCAAATATAGAAACAAATTGTTCGTCATAGTTTGCCGAATAGATACTCACCCATCCTATGATACACAGAATAAGATAGAGCATAATTATAAGCCAATCAACTTCTAAAATGGTATTAGCTTTCCTCATCGCTTTCAGTTTCTAGAAGATTAGTATTGATCATCTTTTGTGATAATTCTTGCCTTACGATATGCCCTTTTAGATAGCGTTCCATAATGAGACTGGCAATAGGCACACCATAAGAAGACCCCCATCCTGCATTTTCTACATATACTGCAATGGCAATTTTGGGATTTTCTCTGGGGGCAAAGGCTATAAAAATTGAATGATCTTTATCTTTATTGACATTTTGTGCTGTACCTGTTTTTCCACAAACAGTAATTCCTTGTATTCTAGCACCAGTGGAAGTAGCGACACCTATTTTTCCTTCTACCGCTAGTTGCATTCCGTCAATTACGGTTTCGAAGTGCTTTTTGTCAATATTGATTTTTTTTGGTTTGGTGAAACGTTCAATTTCAATCGATTCTCCATTTTTTTCTTTAATGATATGAGGTGTGTAAAAATATCCTCTATTGGCAATAGCAGCTGCCATATTTGCCATCTGGATAGGCGTTGCCAGCAAGGCATCTTGTCCAATAGATAAAGAAATAACCGTGGGAGCTTTCCAAAGTTTGGGATACCGAGAATCATTATCGGCTACTGATGGAATTTTCCCTGGACTTCCTTTATCAAAATCATTTCCAAGATAATTTCCAAATCCAAAACTTTTCACATATTCCCTCCAGCGTGTGTAGTTTTCTTTTGTTTTTTGATCTTTATCAATCATTTTATGAAAAAGGGCACAGTAATATCCATTACAAGATTGTGCAATAGATTGTCTCAATGCCAATGGAGAATAGTGTGAATGACAACCCACTTTTAATCTCGGACTATAATACCATCCATGGTGACAGGGAAATTTTGAATATTCTGTTACCGTTCCTTCTTGTAAGCCAATTAAAGCGTTTACGAGTTTAAAAGTAGAACCTGGAGGATATTGTCCTTGTAATGCTCTATCATACAAAGGAAGTAGTGTATCCTTTTCTAGTAAATTATAGTTTTTAGTTCGTCTTCTTCCTACTAATAAATTTGGGTCATAAGTAGGACTAGAAACGATACTGAGCACTTCTCCACTTGAGGGTTCAATAGCTACCACAGCTCCTTTTTTTCCGTCCATGAGTTGCTGTGCGTAGTCTTGAAGCTTCCAATCCAAGGTAATTGTTAGATCTTTACCGCTTTTTGCTTTTTTGTTCAATTCTCCGTTTTTATAACTTCCTTTTGATCTTCCAAAGCGATCTTTATAATAAAATTTTTCTCCTTTTTCTCCTCTTAAATCTTTTTCGTAGGTACGCTCTACGCCTGTTCTTCCAATATTATCATTTCTATGATAGTAAGGGTTGTCTCGTTGAAATTGGGGAGGGACTTGAGAAATATATCCCAAAATATTGGCAGCTACTCCGTAAGGGTAAAATCGGGTAGTACGTTCTTGAAGCTCAAAACCAGGAAAGGAATTGATTTTTTCCAATAACATCATTCCCTCTTTTTTTTCAATGTTTTTGATTACTGGAGAGGCGAGGTGTCTGGAATATCTTTGGGCTTTTTTAAGTTTTTTCTTGATGATTTCAACAGAAGAATCGGTTAATTTTGCTAAGAGCGTAGTGTCAAATTCTTTTGTATATCTGGGAGTTACCATGAGGTCAAATGCACGGATATTTCCCACAAGAAGTTCTCCGTTTCTATCGTAGATAGAACCCCGAACAGGATACAGTATTTCTTGTCGAATGACATTTCTCTCCGCCTTTTCCTTATAAACATCATTGATTAATTGAAGATTAATGAGTTTTAAGAAAATCACTAATGCTCCAAGTGTCATCAAAAAGAGAATAATATATTGTCGATTTTTTAAATCGTATTTTTTCACGATTTATCTTTTGTTTTTTTTTGTAAAAATAATATGAATCAAAACCATAATAAGTGATGAAAGTATCGTGTTTAAGAAAATATACTTCCATTGTACAATGGCTCCAATATTTAGGTTGCTTAAAATTATATAATAAATCTGATGCACCAAAGTAAATGTCAAAATGTATAAACTAAATGATAGAATAGGAATCTTTTGAATGGTGATTTCTTCATTGATATCCAGTGTTTTAATCCTGATAGATTTTAATCCAATAGGTCTCAATAAAATCATGAGTAGCATGGCAGAACTGTGTAATCCTAGAGTGTCTAGAAAAATATCTATCAACAAAGCCATGGTAAAAGAACTCAAAAGAATTTTAAATTTATCCTCCCCTGGAGGCATGGTTAGGGGAAATAATAGATAGATAACAGGATGTAGCTCCATTCCTAGATATACTTCGTCTAGGATGAAAACTTGGGCGAAAACCAAAGCGAAAAATCGCAGTATATAGGGAGAAATCAATCTATTTAACATAAATGGAGTCTTCTAAAGATTGTTTTTCTTCACGGTCTATGTCCATTAAAAAATAGACATGATAGGCTTCTTTTATGTTTTGTCCAAGAGCTACTTCTATCTGGAAAAACTGATCGTCAGGATTTATGGAAACTTTAGAAACTTGCCCAATAAAGATATCTTTTGGGAAAATAGAAGAAAGTTGATTAGTGAAAACAGAATCTCCTTCCTGTACTTTTGCGTATTTACTCACCGAACCTATTTGGCAAGTAGTGTTATCGTTTCCATTCCATGAAAGGGAACCTATTACTTTTTCCTTTCCTATTTCTATATTGGTATAAAAATCTTGATGTAAGCAAGTCATCACAATCGAGTATTGGTTTGAGATATAGATGGTTTTACCTATAATCCCTTTTGCTCCAATAACTCCCATATCTTTCTTTATTCCATCATTGGCACCTTTGTTTATGGTGAGAAATACGTTTTTATTGTGTTGAGTAAAATTGACCACTTTTGCTGGGAGATATTGAAATACCGAGGTAAAATCTGTGGTATCTATCGTAATATTTTTCCCGGTTTCAAATAGGAGTTCTTTTAGTTGGTGATTTTGTTCTAATAATTGACTGTTTTGATCTTGCAGATGCACATTTCTAGATTTCAGATTAAAGTAATTATTAATACTACTAGAAACGGCATAAGTAGAACCCACCAAATAATTAGATGAATTTAAAAAAGAAAATTTATGAAACACCTGCGTATTGAATAAAAACACAAAGGAAATGAGCTGCAATATCACAAAAGATAAAGCATACTTATACTTCCTAAGTAGTTCAAACAGGTGTAACATTTATTTATTTTTTCATTAAGAATTGGAATTTCTCCAGATTTTTAAGGCAAATACCTGTTCCACGAACAACGGCTCTTAAAGGATCTTCGGCAATACATACTGGAAGCTCAGTTTTTATAGAAATTCTTCTATCTAAACCTCTCAACATAGATCCTCCACCTGCAAGATAGATTCCTGTATTGTAGATATCGGCAGCCAATTCTGGTGGTGTCATAGAAAGCGTTTGCATAATGGCTTCTTCAATCTGATTAATGGATTTATCCAAAGCTCTAGCAATTTCTGATGAGGAAACGGTAACTTGTTTTGGCTTTCCCGTCATCAGATCTCTACCTTGTACGGCATAATCTTCTGGTGGGCTTTCTAGATCAGGAATGGCAGCTCCCACTTCTATTTTAATTCGTTCTGCGGTTCTCTCTCCTATAAATAGATTATGCTGAGTACGCATATAGTAAGAAATATCATTAGTGAAGATATCTCCTGCAACTTTGATAGATTTATCGCACACGATTCCTCCTAGTGCCAATACGGCAATTTCGGTAGTTCCTCCTCCTATATCGATAATCATATTCCCTTTTGGCTCCTGTACATCAATTCCGATACCGATAGCCGCCGCCATGGGTTCGTGAACGAGATACACGTCTTTTGCTCCTGCGTGTTCGGCAGAATCAATAACGGCTCTTTTTTCTACTTCGGTAATTCCACTTGGAATACAAATTACCATACGTAGAGAAGGGGTTTTTACAAAATTCTTGAGCTGTGGGATTTTTCGAACAAATTCTCTAATAAGATGTTCCGAGGCACTAAAATCGGCAATTACACCGTCTTTTAGTGGGCGAATCGTCTTGATGTTTTCATGGGTTTTACCATGCATTTGTTGTGCTTTGAGACCCACAGCAATCACTTTCCCGCTCAAGCGATCTTTTGCCACTATCGAGGGTTCATCTACTACTACTTTATTGTTGTAGATGATTAAGGTGTTTGCCGTTCCCAAATCAATGGCAACATCATGTGTTTTGAATAAATCGAAAAATCCCATATTGTTATATTTAGCTCAAAGATAAAATTATTTTAGTGTTTAAAATGGCGTGTACCTGTGAATACCATCGTCATCTCGTTTTCATTACAGTAATCTATCGATAATTGGTCTTTTATCGATCCTCCAGGTTGGATAACCGCCTTGATTCCTTGTTCGTCAGCAAGCTCTACGCAGTCTGGGAATGGGAAAAAAGCATCGGAAGCCATTACTGCATCTTTTAGTTCAAATCCAAAAGTCTTAGCTTTGATAGTCGCTTGTTTTAAGGCATCTACACGAGATGTTTGTCCTACACCACTTGCCAAAAGTTGTTTGTTTTTGGCAAAAACAATGGCATTTGACTTGGTATGTTTACAGATTTTTGAGGCAAAAATCATATCCGATTTTTGTTCTTCAGTAGGCTCATTTTCTGTACTTACCGTGAAATTATCTTCGTTATCAGTTATATGGTCAGCATCTTGTTCAAGTACACCATTGAGTACGGTTCTAAAGATTTTTCTTTCTGAAAGTTGTTCTTTTTGAACTAAGATAATTCTGTTTTTCTTCGATTTTAAAATGTCTAAAGCTTCCTCTGTGTATGAAGGAGCAATAATCACTTCAAAGAAAATTTTATTGATTTCTTCAGCTACTTCTTCACCAACTTCTACATTGGTAGCCAAAACCCCTCCAAAAGCAGAAACAGGATCTCCAGCTAAAGCATCTTTCCAAGCCAAAAGAACATTGTCTCTACTGGCAATTCCACATGCATTATTGTGTTTTAGAACGGCAAAGGTTGTTTCGTCAAATTCTCCAATGAGGTTTACGGCTGCATCGATATCCAAAAGGTTGTTGTAAGAAATGGCTTTTCCATTGAGCTGGTCAAACATTTCTGATAGATTTCCATGGAATATTCCTTCTTGGTGAGGGTTTTCTCCATAACGAAGTTCTTCATAACTAGAAAAACTCTCTCTAAATACTTTAAAGTCCCCTTCTTTGTTGAAATATTTATAAATCTCTGTATCGTAGTGAGAAGATACTTGAAAAGCACGTGTGGCAAAGTTTTTTCTTTGTTCCAATGTAGTTTCTCCCTCAGCTTCATTTAAGATCGTGAGAAGTCTGGCATATTCATTTCTAGAAGGAATAATGACTACATCTTTAAAGTTCTTGGCTGCTGCACGGATTAAGGAAATCCCTCCGATATCTACTTTTTCGATAATGTCTGCTTCTTCTGCTCCAGAAGCTACTGTTTCTTCAAAAGGATAAAGATCTACAATAACGATATCAAAAGATGGAATATCATGTTTTTGGGTATCACGAATATCATCTTCTAATCCTCTTCTCCAAAGAATACCTCCAAACACATTTGGGTGAAGGGTTTTTACCCTACCTCCTAAAATGGATGGATACCCTGTGGTGTCTTCCACACGGTTTACAGGAATTTCAAGGTCTTCAATAAACTTTTGAGTTCCTCCAGTGGAGTATATTTCAATTCCCAATTCGTGTAATTTTTGAACAATTGGGGCGAGTCCGTCTTTATAAAATACCGATATTAAGGCTGATTTTGCTTTAATGTTTGTCATGGTAATGCTAATTTTTTTCTTCAAGGTTTAATACCAGTGAAAGCTCTTGAAGTTGTGATTGATCTATGTGGGCTGGTGCGTCTATCATGACATCTCTACCCGAGTTATTTTTTGGGAAGGCGATATAATCTCTAATAGATTCAGCTCCTCCGATGATAGAACAAAGTCTATCCAGTCCGAAAGCAATTCCACCATGTGGTGGTGCTCCATATTCAAAGGCTTCCAAAAGGAATCCGAACTGTGCTAATGCTTCTTCTTGGGTAAACCCAAGGTGATGAAACATTTGGTTTTGTATTTCTCTATCGTGTATTCTGATAGATCCTCCTCCTATTTCAGATCCATTAAGAACCAAGTCATAGGCATTGGCTCTCACGTCTGCAGGATGTGTCGCAATTCTTGCAATATCTTCATCTTTTGGTGAGGTAAATGGGTGATGCATGGCGTGATAACGCTCACTTTCTTCATCCCATTCAAGGAGTGGAAAATCTAATACCCAAAGTGGAGCAAATTTTTCAGGATCTTTTAATCCTAGTTGGCTTCCCATCTCAAGACGCAGCTCAGAAAGTTGTTTTCTCGTTTTGTCTTTTTCTCCAGAAAGTATCAGGATCATATCCCCTTTTTCTCCTCCAGCTTTTTCAAACCAAGAAATGATTTGCTCTGAGCTATAAAATTTATCTACTGATGATTTTGTACTCCCGTCTTCATTCCATTTGGCATACACCATTCCTTTGGCTCCTATCTGTGGTCTTTGCACCCACTTGGTAAGCTTGTCGGTTTTCTTTCGGCTATAGTCTGCACATCCTTTGGCAAGAATTCCGATGATGATTTCGGCTTGGTCAAAAATGGCAAATCCTTTGTTTTGAGTTTCTTCTGTAAAATCTACAAACTCCATCCCAAAACGGGTATCAGGTTTGTCAGACCCATAAAGACGCATAGCGTCATCGTAAGTCATTCTTGGGAAATCTCCAAGTTCTACTCCTTTTGTTTCTTTAATCAAATGACGAGTAAGTCCTTCAAAAGTATTGAGAATATCTTCTTGCTCCACAAAAGACATTTCGCAGTCTATTTGAGTAAACTCAGGCTGACGATCGGCTCTTAAATCCTCGTCTCTAAAGCATTTTACAATCTGAAAATATTTATCGAAACCAGAAACCATAAGCAATTGCTTAAAAGTTTGAGGAGACTGAGGCAAGGCGTAGAATTCTCCTTTGTTCATTCTAGAAGGCACTACAAAATCTCTTGCTCCTTCGGGAGTGGATTTTATTAGAACAGGAGTTTCTACCTCAATAAATTCTCTATCCGAAAGGTATTTTCTTGTCTCGATGGCTACTTTAGATCTCAAAATAAGGTTTTCTCTTACTGGATTTCTCCTAAGATCTAGGTAGCGATATTGCATTCTCAAATCATCTCCACCATCTGTTTTGTCTTCTATGGTAAATGGAGGTGTTTTTGCAGGATTAAGTATTTGAAGATTTGTTACTTCAATTTCTATTTCTCCAGTAGGAATATTATTGTTTTTAGAACTACGTTCTATCACCGTTCCTTGGATTCCCAAAACCGTTTCTCTTCCAATAGATTTGGCTTTTTCAACAAGTTCTGGGTTAATTTCTTGGTCAAATTTCAATTGGGTGATTCCATAACGATCTCTCAAGTCTATAAAGATCATTCCACCCATTTCTCTCACTCTTTGCGTCCAACCGCTTAGTTTTACGCTTTCTCCTTGGTGACTC
This sequence comes from Flavobacteriales bacterium, assembly GCA_025210805.1. Classification (NCBI taxonomy): domain Bacteria; kingdom Pseudomonadati; phylum Bacteroidota; class Flavobacteriia; order Flavobacteriales; species Flavobacteriales bacterium. The sequence goes on along the minus strand of JAOAQX010000007.1, from coordinate 76,165 downwards.
ATTCTGAGTTCTCCACAAGTATGCGATCGATATTTATTCATGCTATTCTTTTCCGCGTTTTTGGGCTAAAGCCACTAGGTATTTTCCGATTATATCAAATTCTAAGTTTACCTGATCTCCTTCCTTGAGCTGATAAAAGTTTGTATGCTCATGTGTATAAGGAATAATCGCTACCGAAAAACTTGTTGGAGTAGAATCTACCACTGTAAGTGAAACACCATTAATACAGATTGATCCTTTTTCTACGGTAAGATACTCTTCTTTAATGGGCTTGTATTCTATGGTGTATTTCCAACTTCCATTTTCGTTTTCTACTTGGGTACAAATTCCTGTGGTATCTACATGTCCTTGTACAATATGACCATCTAGTCTGCCATTCATTTGCGTACAGCGCTCTAGGTTTACAGCAGTTCCTTCTTTCCAGTCTTGTAGGTTAGATCTTTTTAGGGTTTCGTCTATAGCGGTTACCACATATTGGTTTTCGTTTTTTTCCACCACTGTAAGGCAGACACCGTTGTGGGCAACACTTTGGTCTATTTTTAGTTCGGGGGTTATCTCAGTTTCAATAGTAAAGTGGATATTGGTATCCTCTTGTACCATCTTCACCACTTTCCCCGTAGTTTCGATGATTCCCGTAAACATAGATTTTTGATGAAAATATTAATTTACAAAAGTACAAAATCTATCGGGATTTCTATTTGAGTTTTTTGTGATTATACCGATTACTTGTTCAATTCTCACTACTTTATTTTATTCATAAAATAGTTTTCACAATGTATCGGGTCAGAGTTTATCCCGAGATCATCGGGACTGAACTGACAGAGAAGTAAAAATTGTATGCTTTTGTCAATTCGAGTGATATTTGATGAAATGCAATGGAATCAAAAATTGTATGCTTTTGTCAGTTTGAGTGGTTTTTGATGAAATGCAATGAAATCAAAAATTGTATCGAGAACAAAATCTTCTACACACCCCGCTTCCAAATACCTTTTTCCAGTAATAATACCATTTTTGGTGTTAATTTACCCATAGGTATTATGCCGATACATTGCTAAAAGCCAGTTATGAACGCAGTGAAATAAGTGGGTAATTTTAGCAAGTAATCGGTATAAAACACATTTGCATTCAAGTGGTACATAATTCAGAATGGTTCTAGATAAGGAAAATCAAGAAATAAGCAAAGTGACTAAGCGCACATAAATAAAGAAGTTAGGCAATGTTATTTTTTGAGTTGACATCAAAAGTTTTTTATAAGATTAAACAGATTAATAAATTACATTAAAAAAACTTTGCTATTTTTTACAAAAAAATATAGCTTAGTGCTGTTGAATCAATAAAAAAAATACGAACAACTAATGGATTTACAAAATATTAATAGTATCGATATCATTGATTTAAGTCTATGTAATGAGTGTAAGCCATATTAATATTTTTATTTCAAAATGGGAAAAAATTTAAATTATTATGATTGTAAAAGCAATTAATCAAACACCATATTACGCTGCAAGGTCTATTAAGGTATTCTTGGATGGCAAAAGACAAAAACAAAATTTGTTTTTTGGACAGGAGATTGCATTAGATTCTTCTAGTTCTAAGAAAGCAGTGTTCAAACTGGATTACCATTCAGTAACAGTTGATTTGTCCAGTGTGGATAAAAACACTGAAGAATTGTTTATAATTCTGGAAGATCGAGGATATTGGTCACTTTTATTTTCAAATTGTATGTCATTATCATACTCTATTAAACCTTCATTTTATATAAACAATGAATCTTCGGGAGTTTCTACTATAGTTTCCATGATTTTGTCGTTAATAGGCTTAGTGCTATCATTGATATATAAAGCGAATTTTTCTGAAATAGAAATGGCTTTTTTAATAACATTTTTCCTTTCGTTTTTTATTCGTAGCTACTTAGAATTCAAGCATAATAGAATGGTGATGTTTCCATTTATCCATTTTATCGCATTGTTATTAATGTTAGGGTATTTAGGTATGTCAATTTATTAGTTCTGTTAATTTAGAAAAATATATCATGAAATTAACGATCCCACATACAATTATTAATTCAAAATACAGAAACTATGAAAAAAACACAAACAGCCTTTTCTCTAACCTATTATTCAGTTGCAGTAGCAATAGGGGTTTTCTTATTTAATACAGATCATATTTATGATTATAAAAACATGATTAGTGTTTTTCTCGTTTGTGGAGGTGTATATCTAGTACTACTTGAAAAGAAAAAAAATAGTGATAAAAAATCTGATTAAGCTATTTTATTACTAATAATTTTACTGAACACCTCGGTTGTTTTGTTGTGAAAACTGTTTGGAGCACCCTTTTTTGGATGATATTTTATGATAAATAGCGTCAAACTGTTTGATAAATAATTCCATTTTTGGTGTTAATTTACCCATAGGTTTTAGTTTCATTTTTGGAGTATTTTTTTTGTAGAATATCCCCCTTCCTCTCTTTGAAGGGGCTTATGCCATTGAGTAATTAACTTTCAAATCTATCACTCCAGTTTTTTATTTTCCAAATGCCTTGTAGCATCACGTTGGGTTTTCTTTTCGAAGTTTTTTTGGAGGGCTTTTTCTAGGTCTATTCCTGTTTGATTTGCAATGCAGGTAAGCACCCAAAGTACATCCGCAATTTCATCGCCTAAGTCTTTGTTTTTATCGCTCTCTTTTTCGGATTGTTCACCATAGCGTCGGCTCATGATTCTTGCCAGTTCGCCTACTTCTTCTGTGAGGATTGCCATATTGGTTAGCTCACTAAAATAACGTACGCCATAGGTCTTGATCCAATTATCTACTTGTTCTTGTAATTCTTTTAGTTCCATTATTCTTTGTTTTTACTATCAAAAATGAGGGTTACTGGTCCGTCGTTTACGCAAGAAATCTCCATATGATTTCCAAAAGAGCCCATTTTTACGGCACTTTCTTGATATTGTTCTTTGAAGAGATTGACGGTATATTCATAAAGTTCTAAAGCTTTTTGAGCTTTTGCAGCTTTTATGAATGAAGGTCTATTTCCTTTTTTATAAGAAGCATGAAGGGTAAATTGACTGACCACCAGTAATTCACCTTTGGTATCCATGACCGATAAATTCATAAGATCATTTTCATCAGAAAAAATACGGCATTTTAACACTTTTTGAACAAGCCATTTGGCATCTTCTTTGCTATCCTCGTCTCCCACGCCTACTAAGATGAATAGCCCGTTTTGAATTTCAGAAAGGAAGTTTTTTCTTGAAGTGAGTCGTGCCTGTGAAACACGTTGTAAAATCATTCTCATTTTGCAGATTCTTATCTCTCAAAGATAGTCGAAATCATGTTTTTTTAAGGGTTTTACTATAATTGAAGTTAAATAATCCATTGAGATTTGTTTAATTTTATACCAAAATAGTGTTATTTATTTAAAAATTAAACAATATAACATTCAAAAAGCCAGTAATATAGTGCGGTTTTTGAGTTTATACAAATTTTCAATGTTAAATTATTGCAAACTTGGTACTTTTTTTGATGTTTTTCTATGATTTTTAAACTTATATTCATATGAAAAACTCATACTTACTAAGTGTTTTCCTGATATTATTTTCTTTTTCAGGAATGGCACAACCTTTAAACGAAAGTTTTGAAGGAAATCAATTTCCCCCTCAAGGGTGGGAAGTTTTGGACTATGGTTCCTCTGGAAGGGCATGGTCTCAGTACAGTACTAATCCGCATACGGGATCTAATTCTGCTTCCATAGGATATCATTCTTCACAGGCACATAATGATTGGTTAATTACCAGAGAATTAGTGATTTTTCCAACAGATACGCTTCATTTTTATGCGAGGAATAATTCAAGTACTTATCAAGATCAGTTTCATTTAAAACTATCAAACTCTGGAGATGGTACAGATACCGCAGATTTCACAGTTACTTTGGATACAAATATTACTCCTCCAACAACTTGGACGAAATACTCATATCCATTAGGAACTTATGCTGGTCAAACAGTAAGAGTTGCCTTTCAAGCGATTTCAAAAGATGAGCTGCGTTTAAGTATTGATGATGTAAGCGGACCTTTAACAATTCCGTTTACTTGTTTTACTCCTTATGCAATGGATGCTAATATTACGGATACAAGTGCTGTATTAAGTTGGCAAGATAGTTCTGCAAATGCAACAGATTATGCTTATAAATTATTTGAAGTAGGAAATACTACAGCTGTATTTCAAGGAAATACTTCGGATACTTTTTTAAATTTCTCTGGGCTAATGCCAAATACGGATTATAATTTAGAAATATTCACAAATTGTACTGGAGCAGATACTACATCTGATGAAATGAGTTTTAATTTCACGACAAATTGTATAACATACGCAACATTTGCAGATTCTTTTGATAATACTGCTACAGGAGCATTACCAGACTGTTGGTCTTCTATAGAAGTAGGGAATAGCTTTACGGATATCGAAGCTTATACCTCTACAGGTCCAATAGGAACGAAACATTTAAGATTTTATAATTCCTCAATAACAGGTTCAAACTTAAATCTTACGGCTTTGTCTCCAGAATTAACAACTCTGGCAGCAGGTACACATAGAATAAACATGATGGTAAAAGGTTCCTCAAGTACAAGTAAATTCGTAGTAGGAACAATTGCATCAGCAATGGATACAGCAAGTTTCACTCCTGTGGATACAATAGATCTTACTTCAACATACACAGTTTATAGAAAAGAAATTACGCATGCAAATCATAATTATGTAGCGATTAAATACTTATCTAATACGAACTACAGTAGTGGATTTATTGATAATTTTATGTGGGAGCAAACTCCATCTTGTTTGGAGATAAACACAGTAAGCTTGGACTCAACAACAGATAGTTCTGCTGCTGTTTATTGGGATGCCGTAGCTTCTGCTAATTCATATTACTATGAAATAACAGAACTAGATTCAACAACAATAATTGCATCAGGAACAAGTTCTGATACTACTGAAACAATTACTGGATTAAATGGAAATACAGACTATACTATTAATGTATTTGCAGTTTGTTCAGCAACAGATACAAGTGCTTCTACAACAATGAACTTTACTACAGAATGTGGTACTGTTAATTCTTTTAGCGAAAACTTTGATTCTTACGCTTCAGCAATTGTTCCAGATTGTTGGGCAAATGTGATTAATTCAACTTCTACTTCAGCGAGAGCTTATACTTATTCTTCTACAAGTCCAAATAGTGGAAATAGACATATAAGACTGTATAACTCTGCAGATATAGATGCTCAAATTTATTTTATTACACCTGAGCTTAATGATCTCCCTAATGGAACACATAGAGCAAGATTCTTTGCGAAAGAAACAGGGCCAGGAAACACAGGTGTTATTCTAGGAACAATGACGAGTCCTTCAGATACCGCTTCGTTTACAGTGGTTGATACAGTAATGCTTACTGCTACTTATACAGAGTATTCGGTGAACTATGACCAAACAACTACTCATAAATTTTTAGCAATAAAGTATTTAACAGATGATGATTATTGTTCGGTATATATCGATGATTTCAATTGGGAAACAATTCCTGCCTGTGTGAAGCCAGATAGTTTAATGATTTCAGCTATCGGAACAGATAGTATGACATTTAGCTGGACTCCAGAAACAGCCGCAGGAACTTATGAAGTGGAATATGGAGAAACAGGATTTACTCAAGGATCTGGAACTTTCGTAACTTCTACTGATACTTTTAAAACAGTAACAGGACTTAACGATGGAACAACTTACGATTTCTATGTAAGAGCCATTTGTGGTGCAGGGGATACTAGTTTATGGACAAGTGAAGTTTCTGGAACTACACTTTGTAATACTATTTCAGCAATTACAAACGAAAGTTTTGAAGGAGTTGCAAACGGTGAAGGACTTACAAAATGTTGGTCTGAATACGAGGATATTGCTTCTTCGTCTTCGTTCTATGGAGTGCACAAATACGCTACATCTTCAGCTTATGATTCAAGTAATGTAATGCGTCTTCGTACTTCATATTCTACATCTGATACCGCTATTTTGATTTCTCCTGAATTTGATCATAATTTGACAAATAAATCAGTGAAATTCTATTCTAGAGGAAGCTCTGCTTCAAAATTAGAAATAGGAACGATGAGTGATCCAAATGATGCAAGTACTTTCCAAGTGTATACTACTTTGGATGATTTTACTACATCAACAACAGAGGAATATAATGCTTATATTGTTGATGCTGCTAACACAGATCGTTATCTAGCTTTTAGATTAACAGCAACAGCAACTTACTCGTATGTGTATATTGATTATCTAACAGTAGAAGATGCTCCATCATGTGTGGGGCCAGTAAGCTATACTGCTTCAACTGTTTCAGATACTAGTTTTGAAGTTTCTTGGACAAATGTAACTGCAGCCACATCATGGATTGTTGAATATGGAAATGTAGGGTTTACTCCAGGAACAGGAACGACAATAACTACTACATCAAATCCATTAACGATTACTGGATTTATGGATGGTGATACAGTTGACGTATATGTAAGATCATTATGTAGTGCTACAGATACCAGTGCTTTGGATGATCCATTTACTTATACTTTATCTTGTGCGCCAATGAGTGTGTTAGATGAAGATTTTTCAACATTCCTACCAGATTGTTGGGATAAATATAGTGGAGCATTAACTACAAATTCAACTTTAGCTCCAGTAACTTCAAGTTTCACAGGATGGAGAAATGACGGATATTTGAATAGTGGATCTACTGGAGCTGCAAGAGTAAATATTTGGTCAACAGGTACTGATGAATGGTTAGTAAGTCCTTCGGTTAATCTAGAAGCGAATCACGCTAAAGTATTAAAGTTTGATGCAGGTGTTACACAATACAATAGTACTAACGCTCCAACTGGTGGTCAAATGGGACCAGATGATCGCGTTGTGATTCTTATTTCTCCAGATAACGGAGCTACATGGTCATCAGCAAATGCAATTTATACTTTTGATACATTAAATGCACCTACAACAACTGGTTCAAGTTATACTGTTGATCTAACAGCATATACTGGTAATGTAAAAATTGCATTCTATGCAGAATCAACTGTAGCAGGAGGAGATAGAGATTTCTTTATTGATAATGTAGAAATTCGTGAACCAGAAGTAGATGGAGGTCTATTGAACTTTGCAAATACAGATACTTTACTTTGTGAAGGAAACCCAATTTATGTTTCTGCTAACGTAACGAACGTAGGAGATACAGCACTTCATGCTTATGATATTAAACTAAATATCTCTGGAGGTTCTTCAATGACTTATTCATTGAATACAATGGTGCCTAAAGGTGACACAGTATTACTTAATTTAGATACGTTGAATCTTGCTGCAGGTACTTACACTCTAGAAGCTATTATGAGTGCTGCAGATGATAAAGATTTAGGAAATGATACCATTACACATACGGTAACCGTAGAAGCATTGCCAATGGTGAATGCAGGAAACGACACGACTATTTGTCCTGGAGGTTCTGTACAACTATTCGCAACAGGAAATGCAAATAGTTATTCTTGGCAGTCTACAGGGTTTACAGGTGGAAATGGAGTAAGTGTAGGGCCGCTTATTACAACAGAGTATATTGTAGTAGCTACAAGTGCTGCAGGTTGTGAAACCAAAGATACTCTAGTAGTAACAGTAGCAACAGTTCCTAATCTATCTATTGCTTATGCTGGTGGTGTATTAACAGCATCTTCAGGGTTTACTTCTTATGAGTGGAAATTTAACAATGCTGTGGTAAATACTACTTCTAGCTTTAGTCCTACAGTAAATGGAGATTATACCGTTACTGCAACTACAGCTGAAGGTTGTACAGAAACGGCAACTTATAAAGTTTCTGGTATCGGTTTAGATGAACTTGATGAAAACGAGATCGCAATCTATCCAAACCCAGTGAACGATGTATTAAACATTAATAGTGAACTTGAAGTTACCAATCTTAGAATTGTAGATGCTCAAGGAAGAACGATCATGGAAAACATCCTAACTTCAAAAGGAAGTATCGAAGTATCAGAATTGGCATCAGGAAACTATTTCTTGATAGGTGAGTCTGAGAAAGGAAACTTTGTTAGAAGATTTGTAAAGAAATAATCTTGTAGATTATTCTAAAAATAAAAGCTGTTCGGTGAAAATCGAGCAGCTTTTTTTTGCCCAGAATATGGGTAAAACAAAAAAAAAGAGTTTGTCTTTTAAATAAGACAAACTCTTTTTCGCTTTGGTGGGCGATGAGGGATTCGAACCCCCGACCTTCTGGGTGTAAACCAGACGCTCTAAACCAACTGAGCTAATCGCCCGAAAATATTTTCGGTTTGGTGGGTGATGAGGGATTCGAACCCCCGACCTTCTGGGTGTAAACCAGACGCTCTAAACCAACTGAGCTAATCACCCGCTTTCTTTAAGCTGGATGCAAATATAGTAAGCTTTTTGATTTCAGCAAGGCTTTTTGAGAAATTTTTAGAAAAAATTTCAGCAATTAAATAGGCACTTCCTAAAACGAGAACCACATCGTTCTCTTGTGCGTTTTCTAAGGCGTTGATATAAGCTTTTCTAGGGTTTGTGTAGCTAGAAAAGCGTAATTTTTCTGCTAAAGCAAATTTTTCAAGATTTTTTAATGACTCGCTTCTATTAGTACTGATTTCTGTTAAATAGTAATGCGCTTCTTTGGGAAGAAGGCTAAAAATAATTCCCGAATCTTTATCTGATACATTTCCCCAAACAAGATGAAGTTGTTCGTATTTCTCGTTGGAGAGTTTTTTTAAGGCTGCTTTAACGCCATTTTCATTGTGCCCCATATCAAAAATAGAAATGGGTTTTGTTTCCAGTTTTTGCCACCTTCCAGGAAGAAAAAATATATTTTGAGATTCTTGAAGTCCCTTCGTGATACTTTGGTTAGTGAGCATTGTTAAATCCTCTTGAATCCATTTTAAAGCAGCAAAAGCAGTTTGTGTATTGCGTTTCTGGAAATCTTCCTCTCCACTATAAAATTCTGTTTCTTGAGTCACAAAATCCGATGCCCAACGAAGATCTGAATTTTGTTGAGAGGCAATTTCACGTATTTTTTGATCAACCTCACCTAATTGCTTTTCTCCTTTTAAGATTTTGCCATTTTTCTTGATAATTCCCGCTTTTTCGATGGCAATTTTTTCAAGTGTATTTCCTAGAATATCTGTGTGATCTAGTCCAATATTGGTAATAATACTCAACAAAGATTTTGAATGAAAATTAGTAGCATCAAGTCTTCCACCTAAACCCGTTTCTAAAACTAAAACTTCAATCTTTTGCTTGACAAAATAATGCATGGCTAGCCACAAAGTAATTTCAAAAAAGCTGGCTTCATGTTTTTCTAAAAACTCCTTGTTTATGTTTATTAAGTCTGTTATTTCTTTTTCTGGTATATAGTTTCCATTAATTTGGATACGTTCTGTAAAGGATAAGAAATGCGGACTTGTGAAAAGACCTGTTTGATACCCAGAGTACGCTAGTGCACTTGCAATCATGGAAGAAGTTGAGCCTTTTCCATTGGTTCCTGCAAGATGTATAATGGGAATTTTTTCTATTTCTGGAAGAATGGGTGCTAATAAAGATCTAATTTTCTCTAAACCGGGTTTAAAGGCTGTTTTTCCTTCTTGCTGAAAACTAGAAAAACGATTGAACATCCAATCGCAACAAGCTTGATAATTCATGAAAAATTTAGATGGTATTGAAGTGATAGACAATAAAACCTCTTTCGTTTCCTTTTGCTTTAGGATTAGCGGTCCACTGGGTGTTCATGGCAGCATTATAAGCTTCTTTTCTAAAGCAATCTGAATGGTATTTTGAGCCTTCTATTCCCGCTCTTGCAAAAACAGTTTTACCATTCGGACTTACCACTATTTCTACAACAATTACGGCATTTCCTTGACATTTGTAAGGTGGTCTAGAGTTGGAAATAGGCTTTCTGTTTCCTACAAAAAAACCGCTATTATTTCCTTTTCCAGTTTTTGCAAAATTGGCAGATTTTTCTTGATCACCATTATGTCCTACAGCACCAGATAATACATTTACCTTATCTGGAGAAACACTTTTTTGGGTGTCATTGGTAAACTCGATATCGTCAAAGAGTTTGTTGTTCTTCTCTTGTTCTTTTTTCCGCTTTTCTTCTTTCTTCTTTTTCTCAAGTGCAATGGTTTCTTCTGCACTTAATATTTTTTGTTTATCAGGGCTTGTTTCTTGTGGCTGGGTGACTTTTTGAGATTTATTAGAGAGGTCATCTGCAATTTCATCGGGTTTTGCGTGGTGTTTAGATTTCTCGGGTGTTCCCACAAATTCTACAGCAATTCCGCCAAATTGTTCTTCATGAACTTCTTTTTCAAAAGTAAACCACCAAAATGTCATCAAGACCAATGAATGAACAAGAACGGTAAAAATCCAAGCGATATATTTATTTTTCTTGGTTTTCATTCTTATTGCTTTTCTTGATATTCTGTAGCAATCACCATTTTGATCTGGTTTCTATTGGCAATGTCCATTACTTTTACTAAATGATCCACAAGTGCTGTTTTATCAGATCTTATGACTAAATTTCTTTTACTATTATTTGCTTCAAGTGCTTTTAATATTTCGTTTTCAAGGGATTCTTCATCCACTTTTGTATCATTAATAGAAAAACTTCCATCAGGGTGAATGCTCACAGCTGTTATTTGATTTTCTACCTTATTGGATGTTGCTGAAGGTAATTCTATCTCCAATGCATTTATACTTACCAAAGTGGAGGTGAGTATAAAGAATATAAGTAATAAAAAAACCAAGTCCGTCATGGAACTCATTGAAAAACTTGGACTAATTTTTTGGTTAGATCGTACTCCCATAGTTTTTATTTCTTTGGAATATCAGAAAAATCATCACAAGCTGTTTCTAGCGTGTAAGCTACTTTATTCATCTTTGCGGCTAAATTATTATAGGCAATATAGGCGATAATTCCCACAATAAGACCTGCAACAGTAGTGGTCATGGCTGTGTAAATTCCATTAGAAAGCATATCAATTTTTATTTGACCACCAGCAGATGCCATTTTATGGAAAACGACAATCATTCCAATAACAGTTCCCAAAAATCCCAACATAGGCGCTGCTCCCGCAATGGTAGCGAGTGTAGGAAGTTTTGATTCCATTTTTTGCACTTTCTGATTGGCTATTTTTTCTAGTCTGTTTTCTAAAACTTCTCGGTCTTTGTCTAGGTGTTTGATACCTTCTGAAAATACTTCTGAAACTAAAGATTCATTTCTATTACAGAGCTCTTTTGCTGCATCTATTTTTTGATCTTCTACAAAATCTTTAAAAGTGAGAATAAAGTTTTCATCTCTTTTTTGTTCTTTTCTAATTGCCAGAAAACGCTCAATATAAATATAAACTGTAATTACAGAAAGAATAAATAGAATGAGCATGATGATTTGTCCGCCAATTCCGCCATTTTGAATTAATTCTATAATTGAAATTTCCTGTTCTACAGGAGTAGGAACTTCTGTTAGGGCTACTTGAGCTTGTTGAATGCTATCTTGAGGCATAATTTTAAACGTTCGATTTGTAAATTTTGAATACTCAAAGATAAGGGATTAATAGTAATAATGAAGATTTTACTAAAACATCAAAGACTTAGGGTTCTTTTCTGAAGAATTTTAAGGAGAAATTAGGGAAATCAAGGCTTGAAATTTTTACTATATTATTTTTTTTAAGAGGCTTATGCTAGGTGGCTCAAGACTTCCTTTTCATTTGTGTTAGTTTTTAAAAAAATATATTGGTATTTTTTGTGAGATATCATGAAAATATTATTTTTGTGAAATACAAATAGATTTTAAAGTATTGTATTTGTATAAATTAATATGGTGTTGAATAGGAATTAATCTCTGAAAAAAAATATAGCTTTTGTTATGTTTTCAAGGGTTGAGGAACGATTTTACATGAATACTTAGTATAAACCATTGTGCCAATATAATCAATAGAATGACAAGAGAGACGACTAATGTTATGAGGTATTTTATCGATAATTTACTTCCAATAGCTTTGAGGGATAATAAATACTTTATGTATCCCATGTTTTACCTATGGTTTAAGGGGAAAAATGTAAACCGACTAATGGAGTTTAAGAATAATCTAGAAAATATCACTGATGAAGAATATACGGATTATTATAAGATTTATGAATCCTTGGGTACAGGAAAGAGACCAAGTGATTTAAACAATAAATCTATTGATTTTCTTTTTGATCATCTAGAAAATGATAAAGACAAAAAGATTTTGGACGTTGGTTGTGGTAATGGATATATTCTTTCTTTATTAAAAAAAGAAGGTTACCGAAATCTAACAGGTTGTGATATTATTAAGGAAATGGAAGATGAAGAAATTAATTTTGTTCAGGGTGAAATTACCAGACTTCCATTTGAAGATAATGAATTTGATATCGTGATGTGCAATCATGTTATAGAACACATTATTGATAGTTCTAAGGCTATTGAAGAACTCAAAAGAATTTGCAAGGGAAAATTGATTTTAACCACACCGAAGCAAAGATATTTTAAATACACTTTTGATCTTCATGTGAATTTCTACCCAGAAAAAATGAATCTTCTTGCCTTAATGAATTATGATAATTATGTGTGTGAAGAACTTGGTGGAGATTGGTCTTTTGTGGGGTATCATTAGAACGAAACGTAAACTTAGTTTTTCAGTTTTTCTACAAAATTGGAAGTAGAACTCCCAGCTACAAAATCTAAAGTAAGTACTTGCCCTCCGTGTTGGGTAACGGTTTTGTAACCAACGATTTTTTCTATTTCGTAGTCGCCTCCTTTTACTAAAATGTCTGGAATGAGCGCGTCAATTAATTTTGTAGGAGTTTCTTCTTCAAAAAGAACAACGGCATCTACAAAAGAAAATGCCGCCATAGTGAGTAATCGATCTATTTCGGGTTTAATCGGTCTGTTTTCTCCTTTAAGGATTTTTACAGAAATATCAGAATTTATGGCTACAATAAGTTTGTCTCCCAGTTCTTTGGCTTGAGCCAAATATTGTAAATGTCCACGATGAATGAGATCAAAGCAACCATTGGTGAAAACCACTTTTTTATTTTGTTTTTTCCAAGATTGCCTTCTGATAATCAGTTCTTCTAGTGTGTAGATTTTATCCTTCATGTTCTTCATCAAGGATTTTTTCTCTGTTCATTACTGTAATCAGGAAAAAGGAAAGTCCTCCTAGAACCAAAAACATAAGTGTTTGTGCACCCCACATTGCCCATCCTAAAGCCGTTCCCGCCGTTTCTGGAACGCCATAGTTTAGTAATACCGTTGCAATAGCTATTGGGTATGCTCCCAAGCCTCCTGTGGAAACTACCATGGCAATTCCTCCAGCTGCAAATGCAGTAATAATGGCACCAAACCCGATATTTGAAGTCTCAGGAATGGCGTAAATAGATACCCAAAACATCGCGATATATAATCCCCAAATGATAAAAGTATGCAATAAGAAATAGCCTTTATTTTCCATTTTCCAAATAGAAAGTAAGCCTTCCCAAATACCCAATAAAAACTCTTTTATTTTGAGTAAAATACCCTCTTTTGCTTTAGAAATAATTCTCCAACCAACAATAGCGACAATAAGCCCTACAACAGCAATTACGCCAAGAAGAACGGGTGAACTCTCAGAACTTTCTTCTTTGGGTTGAATGGTTTGGATAATAATATCAAATTGTACCAAAAAGACAATTCCAAGGGTTACTAAAAGTAGAACCATATCTACTACACGTTCGGCAACTACTGTCCCTAAGGTTTTATCAAAAGGATTGTTTTCTGCTTTAGAAAATACGGCAACTCTAGAAACTTCTCCCGCTCTTGGTATTGCTAGGTTTACGAGATAGGAGATAAAGACTGAAAATGTGGCATTTTTCAAGGTGAAATTTGCCCCAATTGCCTCTAAAGAATATTTCCATCTCCAGGCTCTCGAAATATGACTAAGGATCCCTATAAAAACAGAGAGTCCTAGCCAAAAATAATCAGCATTCTTAATGGAGCTAATAACCGATTCTTTATCAGCCTTCGACATATCTTTTACAGACCACCAGATCAGAAAAACTCCAAGGAGTAGAGGAAGGATTATTTTAAGCGCTTTTTTCACGATTTTCTATTTTTGTTTGATTTAAATAAAATTCAATTCCCAAATATAGTTCAAACTTTCCATAAATTAAGTGTTATAGAAACAAAGAAACTGTATAGAGAATGTAAACTAAAGTGAGTAAACCACCCGAAACTCTTCCTATTTTATTTTGTTTATTCAACACAATAGTAAGAAGAAGTAGAATGGCAATACCCATCATCCAAGCCCAATCAAAAAGTTGCGATTGAGAAGTAATAGCGATAGGAGTTACTAAAGAAGTGAGTCCTATAACAGAACCAATATTAAAAATATTAGAACCAATAAGATTTCCCACCGATAGGTCTTTTCTTCCTTGATATGCAGCTACTAAGGAGGCCGTTAATTCTGGAATGGATGTTCCAAATGCCACGACGGTTAAAGAAATCACTCTTTTTGAAATCCCGACATCAGCAGCAAATAGTTTTACTTGGTCAATTAGAAGTTCTGAACCGTATTTTAAACCCACAATTCCTATAATTAAATAACTTACACTTCTCCACATAGGATAGATAGTTCCTTCGTCATCTTCTTCCATTGGGTTTTTCTTTACCGACACAACCATAGAAATGACATAGGCAAGGAGTCCCGCGAAGAGTATTCCTCCTTCTATGCGAGATATATTGTTATCGGTGTACATAAAAACCCCAAAAACAACAGAAAAAAGTGCCATTATTAACCAATCAAAACGGTAAACTCTTTGTTTTACAATGATGGGAAATATTAAAGCTGTAGGCCCTAAGACAATAGAAATATTGGCAATATTAGACCCAATAACGTTTCCGATAGAAATATCGCTATCGCCTGCCCAAGCGGCTTGTAGGCTTACAAATAATTCGGGGGCTGAAGTGGCAAAAGAAATAACCGTTAAACCCACAATCATCATTGGGATTTTAAGTTTCAATGAAATTGAAACAGCTCCTTTTACAAGAATATCACCCGCAAAAATGAGCATGGCGAGGGATAAAATAATGAGTAATAATTGTATCAAAATAGATTATTTTCTTGGAATGGTGTTTTTTACTTCTTGCTCAATCTTCTTTTTGATGTCTTGCATATCGTTTTTTACCTCATTAATATCCTTAACAATTCCGTCACCTTCGCCTTGCACTTCATTCATTCCTTTTTTGATTTCATCAGTAATGCTATTTTTTGCATCATTAATTTTTCTCAATCCTTTTCCAAGAGAGCGAGCGAGTTCAGGAATTTTCTTAGGTCCAAACATAAATAGAATCACCAAGATCACTAAAATAAGTTCTTGTGTTCCTAAAAAGTTTAGCAAAAGTGGAAATCGTACCATAATTTTTTTGGTGGTTTTTGCAAGGCAAAGTTAGCAAATGAATCTCAGACCTTATACTTTTGCCACAACTGATTGAATTCTTCTTGGAAATCATCAATCATTTTGGGGTGTTTTACAATAATGATATTTTCGTTATTGTACAATTTTGCCGATCGAGTCCAGTTATAGCTTCCTGTGAGAAGTTCTTTATGATCAAAAATGGCAAATTTATGATGCATGTGGTTGTCAGTTCTATCAAAACGAACAGTAATTCCTGCTTTTTCCAGATCATAAATATCAGAACCTTTGTCAAATTGTTTGTCATTATCCGTTAAGATTCTTATGTGAACGCCTCTTTTTTTGGCTCGGATAATCTCTTTACTAATATCGTTGTCGGATATGGTAAATACGCAAATATCAATCTGTTGTTTTGCTTTTTTTATTGATTGGAGTATGAGTTCTTGACATTCATCACTAGGGCTAAAAGCTACTCGGTATTGGTATCCTGAAAAAAGGACATCAAGTGTATCAAGAATGCGTAGTTTTTGAATTTCAGTGTAGTTTTCTTTTTCAAAAATGCTTACCAAAATTTCATTTTTCTTGAGATGGGCAACTTCCTCTACTTTTTTCTCCCAAGACTGAAAAAACCACTTTTCTTTAAGTTCTCCTACGGCAAGTTTGTGTAAATCTTCAATGAGTTGATCAAACATATTATATAAAATTATTGATAGAGTCTTGAACAAAAAGTATTCTCCATACTTTGGCTTCTTCCGTGCTGATAGATACTCCTTTTAGTACACTAAATTCATTGTTTTTTTCGATAACTAATAAGCCTTTTGCCTCTTTATTTAAGGGTATTTTTTGGAGCCAAAGATAACTACCATCTCGAATACTGAAATCTTCAGGTCGTTCCATATTGGGTTGAAGCTTACAGCAGGCATCTACCATTTCTAAAAAGGAAAAAGGACGCACTTCAATTTCAGTAAAATTCATGCCGTTTTCAGAGAATAGAATAGACTTCAACAAAGGATCAGAAGTCGGTTCTATTTCTTTTCTTTCAAAAGAAATAATCGGTGTTTTTTCAGAAATTTCTTCTGTTTTTGGTGGGCTTTGCAGTTGGGTATTATTCTGTTGGCTATTGCTTTCCTTTACTTCAAAAATATGATCAATAGTCATTTGAGAAAGCTGTTGTTGGTCAGGATTTTTGAAGGCTAAATCTATGGAAATTAAATCATCTAGGCTTACATTGAAGTAGGAAGCAATTTTTTGTAAAAGCTCAATTTTTGGTTCCGATCTTTCTTCTTCATAAGAGCCTACACTTGCTCGTGTGATCGCAAAGATATTAGCAAACTCTGTTTGACTAATTTGTTTTTGCTTTCTAAACCATTTGATATTTTTTCCTATATAGCTCATTTTATCTAAGTCTAATTCTCATACCAGGAGTTACGCCTTCACCAGGTTCAATGTCGTTCATTTTTCGGATTCTTTTAATCCACACTCCAAATTTTTGAGCGATATTATAAATTGTATCGTTTTCTTTTACATAATAATATTTAGTATGTGCTTTCCGTTTTTTAGGTCTTACATACACAAACTCATTTTGTCCATAAACTGGCGAAATCGTAACTTCATTATATCTTTTTAGTTCAGAAACCCATATATCATGCCTTTTGCTAATGGTTTCAAAATTGTCACCTTCAACTGTAAGGATAAATGTTGCTCCATTTTTATGGATGAAACGCTGGTAATATTTATTCTCGAGTTTTTTCTCTTGAATAGTTGGTTTAGTTTCAACTTTAATTTCTTTTTTGGCTTCTTTTTCCTTTTTCACAGTCTCTACTGCAATGAGAATATCATCTTTTGGTTGAGGAGTTTCTTCTTTAGGCTCTTGTATTTGTTTCTCTTTTTTTGTGTTTGACACAATGGGATCTTGCCATCCTTTTGGTTTTGTAGAAACAGTTCCTATATAAGCCAAAAAATCTTCTCCACTACTGTATAGATTAAGTTCGTCTAGCTTATTTTTCTCGATGATATCAATGAGTCTATATGCGTATTTTTTATCGGTAGCATATCCTGCTTTTTTTAAGCCTTTTGCCCAAGCTTTATAGTTGGATTTTTTATAGTCGAACAAAAAAGCATAGCGTTTATTTTTTCTCAAGAAATTAGAATGATCTTTATAAGAGTCTAAAACGCTTTCATATACTCTAAAACAATCGTTTTTTTTATCATCGTCATGAAAAATCACCTTACCTTCGTAAGTTTTTTTACATTTAATGCCAAAGTGGTTATAGGCTTCTTTTGCTAAAAAGCTTTCTCCAGAATTGGATTCTAATATTCCTTGAGCTAAGGTAATACTAGCTGGTACACCAGAGCTCCTCTCTTCCTCTAAAGCAAAATCAATAAATTGTTTTATGTATCGCTTATGTTTTATTTCTGTTGTTTGGGCAGCAGATAAAAAACTCACTCCAATAGTCAAAATTATTACACATACAAGTCGCTTCATTACCCAGAAATTCTATTTTTTTTGCAAGTTAATTATACCAATTAAAATTCAAAGGATTTTTTTTGAAATTTGATTGATTTTTAAGCTATTTATCTTATCGCATTTGCATAAAATAAAGGGTGTTTAATCCTTTTTTGAGTGTTTTTTTGATGAGAAAATCTTTTTGATATACAGAGGGGATAAGATCTAATGGACAATACATGGTATTCAGAATAAGGTTTCCTTGTTTATTTAAACACTTATGTAAATAGTGTACAAATTTATTACTGAATATCATGGGATGAACTAAGTGGTCTACAAATAAGTCAATGATGATATGATCAAATTTTTTGGAACTGTTTTTAAGAAATTCTTTTGCATCAGACTGAATGATTGTGCTTTGTGTATCTTGAATGATTTTGGGTTGGTATTCATTAATCCAATCAATGATAATATTCTCATTTTCAACACCTGTAACTGAATTATTGAGGAGTTTTTCCTCTCTAATAATTTCCCAAATAGATCCCATTCCAAAACCCAATATTAAAATTTCATCTTCGGGTTTAAAAGTATAATCTTGTAATGCTTTTTGAAAGGTTTTCTTTAATTTCCCACCAGAATAATTGGTATTTGCGGTGTAGAGTTTTACCTTTCCAGCAGATAAATAAAGCGATAATTCGAATTCATTTTGATCTATTTGTTGTTCCAATAGAACAGGGAAAAGATAAGACTGAATTTTCTTAAAAAGTGCCAAGTGCGATGCGTTTACAGTTTCCTAAACTTAATTTACCCTTTCCGTCATTGAAGATTAAAGAAGTGGACTCTAATCTTGAGGTGTGGGATATAGTGCGACAAAAGTATATCATTTTGACACCCGAGGAATGGGTTCGACAACATTGGATTCATTTATTATACCATTCTTATGGTTATCCTATTGGCTTAATGCGTGTAGAAAAATTAGCAAAAAGTTTGTCAACTAGAGGCTTGCGTTTCGATATGATTTGCTGTAATAGGCAGGGAGAAAATTTGATTTTATTAGAGCTAAAAGCGCCTCATATTCCGTTGAATGATCAGGTATTGATGCAGGCGATGGAATATGATTCTGCTCCATTAATTATTTTGTCAAATGGTATGGAGCATCTTCTTTATCAGTGGGATATGAAAAGAGGAGCTTATGAAAAGGCTGAAAAACTCCCTCATTTTGAATTATTAAGATAAAAAAAAACAGCCTCTTTCGAGGCTGTTTCAATCTATCGTTTCAAGTTCTTAATAATTTTATCTATTGATTTGTTTATGTTCGTACACTCAAAATAACTCGCACAATTAATATGTATTTTTTTTATTATTTATTTTGATAGATTAGATTGATTATTTGAATTATTATCTCATAGCCTTTCCACTTGGCTTATTGTCAGCGATTTTATTTTCCATATTGTAAACCGTTAGTGGCATTCCATCAGCTGGAGCTGTTCCTATTAAAGGTTTCATAGAGAAAGGAGCTGGACTATTGTCTGGTACTGGTTCTATAGAGATTACAATGTTTTTACCAAGAAGACTAACTGGGAAGTTTACTCCATTTGGAGCATTTTTTACAAAATCTTCACCAGGGAAATTTGGAGCAACTCCATTTCCTGAGAAATCTGCACTCATATCAGCTGAATCTACCTTTGTGAATGTTCCTGTAGATAGTGGTTTACCGTCTACAACTGCCCAACCTTCGTATGCCCAACCTTGTGGTAAACTAGGTAGATCTAGAGAACTTGCCATCATATTTCCACTTGGTTGTAGAAACCATACTCCGCTTAGTTCATTGGTGCTGTCAGTGTCTGTAGGTGTTGCAAATAAATATTTCCCTTGAGAAGTAGAAAAATTATTTGCCAATGCAGCTGAGTGATCAATGGCTAGGTTTGCAATATCATTAGAGAAATCACCTGCTAATATTCTAGTTGCCGTAGGGCTCGGGTCGTTATCTGGTTTAGGTTCTATGGTTAGAACGTAGGTAGAAGCCTTTTCTATTTGCTCTGCATCGAGTGTAAACTCTGATTTAGACATGTTTCCATTGTCATCTACAGTAAATACCCCTGCTGAAACAGGTTTTCCATCTACCATAATCCATCCTTCATACTGGGCATCATTTCCTAAATTAGGTAGATTGGTAAAATTCAATTTTAGATTACCTTCTTGTTCTTTTGTTTCAATTTCATCTTTTGTACAAGAACTTACAACTACTCCTGCTAGTATTAGGCTAGCTACTAGTGATTTTATTAATTTCATATTTTTTTGTTAATCTATCTCCTTAATGAAAAGGAGAGGGTTTATAAGTGCTTCAAAATTAAAAAGATATAATAAGATAGCGTTGTTATATTCGTTTATTGGAGTTTATATGAAGTCCATCGTTAATTATTGAGCTTTTATTTGTTGTTTTTTATATCAAGATGCATGTTGTGATTTTTTGAGGAGGCTAATGTTTGTTTTATTAAGACAAAAAAAAGACTGATTAGTGGTTAGTTAATCAGTCTTTTATAAATAAGTATTAATCTTTTTTTCTTAGAAATCTCCAAAGCTAAGTCCTATTTGAAAAGGGTATTGATTTCTTAGTCCAGATTCACTTTTACTAAAGACTTCGTTTAGTCGGAATTTTGTTTCTAGATAAACGCCTTTTACTCCTGCTTTAAATATCAAGCCACCATAAAAAGAGTTTGTTGACCAGTTAGATTTCCATTTATCCTTATTTCCGTCATTATACCTAACAACTTGTTTAGACCTAAGAACCAAACCTCCATAAACCCCAGCTGATACGATAAACTTATGCTTATCATTAAATTTATGAGAAATGGTAAGAGGAATATCTAAGGTACTTTGGTTAAAACGAGATAATGTGGCTTTTTGATCACTTTTTATTTTTGTAAATCGAACTCCATATATCGGATCGTGAGCCATTCTATAATTATCGTTATCTATACGGTAATTTGTGGTGTTATACACAAGTCCAAGATCGATACTCGTTTTTTCATTTTTAAAATACATCGGGTAGGCTAAACCTATCTTAAAATACATGGATTTACCTGCATCAAATATATTTGAATGATTCCCATTTGTGATCCAATTATTCCATCCAAAACCAATAGGTACTTTTAGGTTTGATGCCCAATGATTTTCATGAATAAGCACTCCATTATTTGCTATTGTGTCATGTTCTATATTCCATTCTGCTGTTTTACCAGGAGTTGCCATTGCTTCGAGCATCAGACTTACTTTATTTGCAGATTTATTGATCGCTTTATTTTTTCGCTTTTCACTTTCTACTTTTGTAATTGTTCCAGCTTCAAATTGTTTTTGAATTTTTAGGATTTTTCTTTCTAATAATTTAGATTCCTTATCCATTACGGCTTTCACAAGTCGTGGCGATTTGATAAGATACTTTTGAACTCGATGAATGATCTTTTTTTCTAAATCCTTTTTAATTTCATTAGTAGATTGTGCAAAGGTGGTTTGAGAGGCTACTAATAAAGTAAGAAATAATAAAAGTTTTTTCATGTTTTTTAAATCAATTAATTGTTTCTCAAATATAATATGATTTTTTGTGAAGCACCTTTATTTTTAATGATATATTCTTGAATATCATGTGATATTTCTTCAAAATTTTTATTTTCAAAATAAGAAACGGCCTTGTTTAGTTCATTTTTGTTGATTGTTTTTCCAATATTATTTTCAATGAGATCTTTTGCTTCCTGAAATTTTTCAAAACGGGGCCCAAATATTACAGGTGTTTCATACACTATAGCTTCTAGTGTATTGTGAATCCCATTTCCAAAACCACCACCGATATAGGCAATGTTTCCCCAACGGTAGAGGTATTTGAGCATTCCGATAGTGTCGATAATCAATACTTGAGCTGTGGCTAATTGTTCCTTTGTTGGATGATGAGAATAAAACAACGGTTGATGTTCAGAGAAAATTTGACGAATTTTATCTAAATGTCCAATATGAATTTCGTGTGGGGCAAGAACTATTTTCCATTTCGGATTTGTTTTTAGAAATACCTGAAGTTCTTTTTCGTCTTCCTCCCAAGTGGAACCCGCTATGAGAATGTTAGCTTTTCTGTTTTGTGTAAAATCGTCTAGTATTGTGTTAGAAAATGGAGTTTTAGCTATTTTAAGAACACGATCTAAGCGTGTGTCTCCCACAATTTTTGCTTCGGATATTCCTATTTGTTTGAGTAATTCCAAAGACTGTTGGTTTTGTACAAAAAAATAGGAAACATACTTTAGAATTTTACGATACCAAGCTCCATAAGATTTAAAAAAGAGCTGATTTTCTCTAAAAATTGCAGAAACCAGATAAATAGGAACCTGTTTTTTATACAAGCTTTGAAAGAGATTTGGCCAAAATTCATATTTGACAAAAAAAGCCATTTCTGGAGCTAATGAATTCACAAACCAATTGGTTTGTGATCTAGAATCTAAGGGAAGATAAGTGACCCAATCTGCAAGTGGATGATTTTTGCATTTTTCATAACCTGATGGAGAAAAAAAGCTTAAAATAATCTTTTTATCAGGATAATTTTCTTTTAATGCTTCAAGAACAGGAAGTCCTTGTTCAAATTCTCCCAAACTAGAACAGTGGAATAGAATTCCTCCTTGTAGATTCTTGAAAAAGATTTCATCTTTTTGATAGAGTTCTTTTCTTCCTGTTGTCCATAGCTTCGCTTTAGGATGCCAAATGGCTAAGATTTTCATTAGAAAACCATATAAGAAAATCCCTATCTGATAAAGGAATTTCATAGACTAATAGTAATAATATTTGTCTTTTCTTTTTCCATAGATAGGAAGAATCCATCCAAAACGGAGTCCAACAGAGAAATCAAATTGAGAACCCTCTATTTTTGTCTGATTTTTATAATCGTAGCCTCTTAGATTAGTCGTGAAGCCTTCTGTAAATTCCAATGAAATATGAAAGTTAACTTTTTTGTTATTACTCAAGTTTACATAACCAATCGATTGGTAAAGGCTTAATCCACCCGAAAGTTTGTCGTATCCTTTGGTGATTTCCTCATTGAGAATAACGACTCTTTCATCAAGATCTTCTATCTTGATTTTATCCCAAACATATCCTGCCCCAAACTGTACCCATAAACCAGAATTGATATTTGGAGAAAAGGAGAGCGGAAGAATTTTTCCTACCTGAGCCATGATATTCATTCCTCTTTTTTGGTAATCCACAATTCCTAGCCCACCCTGATTATCAATGGGTCCACCTTCAGTGGTGTTTAGGTCGCCAAGAAGATTTTCTACATCATTAATTTCAGATCCTACATAGTTTTGAACCTGTAATCCATAAGTGAAATTATTTGCTGTTTTACGATAGAATGCGACATTGATAGAAAAACTATTCCCATAACGATCAGCCAAATCACCCACTGGGATTTGAAAACTTCCAGAACCTTCTATCATGGAAACAGAAATGGAAGTATCTGGAGCCATTTGGGCATAGGAAAACAAAGAGCTGAGTAGGGTAAATAATAATAGAATTTTTCTAAATAGCATAATCTTACGTTTTGGAAGAAACGAATTTATGGAATGTTTTTGAGAAAGAAGTTTTGGGAGGAAGTATGGATAGACGTTTTTTAATAAACATTAATGATTTTTGGCTTAACTGGGAAGTGATTTCTTTGGAGAGAAACGGAAAAGAAGTTGTATCGAGAACTTTTTTGATTATCGTATGCTATTCTCGATAAAATTTTTGACTCCATTGCATTTCATCAAAAACCACTCGAACTGACAAAAGCGATACAATTTTTATATCTCTGTCAGTTCGAGTGATTTCTTTGGAGAGAAACGGAAAAGAAGTTGTATCGAGAACTTACACTAATCCCTGTTTTTCCATTTTTCTGAAGGCCGCAAAGCTGATCATTCTTTGTTCTTTTTCATCCCATAGATGGTTAAAAACACAAGAAAGACTTTCTGAGAAAGTAAGTGTATTTACATACTTATTCAAAATAGGGTTTTCTTCAGAACATTTGATAAGGTTATAGTTCGGAATTCGAGAATTTAGGTGATGAATATGGTGATACCCGATATTTCCTGTAAGCCAATTAAAGATCTTCGGTAATTTATAAAAAGAGCTTCCTCTTATTGCCGAGATTACATAGTTCCAGTTCTTTTTCCATTGTTTGTAAGTGAATTCATGTTGATGTTGTACATAGAAGAACCACAAAGCAATAACGGCATAGATGGCAAAAATAGGCAGTTGAACTTTAAGAAAATCCCAACCTATGAGATAGGTAAGACTTGCATAAAGTGCCACAAGAATAATATTGTTGATGAGTTGCTGTCTTTTTGTTTTTTCCCAACCTTTTTTCTTGACCATTGGAAAACGCAATGGAACCATAAGGTAGTAGCTCAAGCCAAGAATAAAAAGAATAAAAGGATTACGATACAAGCGATAGAAAAACCTTTGTGATGGATTCTTTTCCTTGTATTCTTCTACAGTAAGTGTATTAATATCTCCTATTTCTCTGTCTTCTAATTGCCCATTGTGTGCATGATGGAAGCTATGAGATCTTGCCCAATATTTATAGGGAAAAGTAGTAAATAAACTGGCAATAAAACCAAGAGTATCGTTATTGTCTTTTTTTGCAAAGAAAGACATGTGTCCGCAATCATGCTGGATAATAAATATTCTTACCAAGAAAAAAGCGGCTAAAAATGCCAAGAAAAAAGTAAGAATCAAAGATACATTCAGGGTATAATACATCAAGACATTGATTGCCAAATAAGGTAAGAATGAATTGAGAATTTGTATCGTTTGTTTCTTTTTGTTAGTTTGTTGGTAAGGCTTCGTTAGTTTTGCCCAGTCTTTTAGTTCCGTAATAATCTGTTGGTCTGTAATTCCATCAAGATTCGGGGCGGCTATCTGGTTTTTCTTTTGTCGGACTGGCTTCTTTTGAGCAGTCTCTGCCACACTTTGACTCATAGATATCGATTTTAAGAGTACAAATTTATTCTTTTATCAGACGAAATACATGATATATAACAGGTTTTTCTTTTGAAAACCTTTTCTATTTTGGTTTTCACCAATATATTTGTTCAATAATGTGCTTTTTGATACAGTCAAAAAAAAACGCAATAAATACATTTTTAGTGTTAATTAATCGATTTGTATCGGTATAAAGTTCTTCAGAGGAAAATGAAAACAGTTTTGATTATTGGGATGGTTTTCCCAGAACCAAATACCACGGCCGCAGGGAGTAGAATGATCCAGCTGATTTCTGAGTTTCAGAAGAGAAATTATCGCTTAATTTTTGCCACCACTGCAAGTCTTTCTGAGTTTAGTTTCGATCTTGAATCTATAGGGGTTTCCTGTTATTCTATTCTTTTAAACGATTCTTCTTTTGATACTTTTTTAGAAAAAAACAATCCAGATATTGTACTATATGATCGTTTTGTGATGGAGGAACAATTTGGATGGCGAGTGCGCAAAAAATTGCCTCTGGCATTAGAAATATTGGATACCGAAGATTTTCATGCTTTGAGAAAAACAAGGCAGTTGGCTTATAATAAAGATATTGATTTCAAACTCAAAATGATGGAGAATGAGCCCATTTGTTATAGAGAAATTGCTTCTATTTTAAGGGTAGATTTTTCTTTGATAATCTCTCGTTTTGAAATGGATTTATTGAGGAATCATTTTCAAATTTCTGAAGAAAAATGCTGTTATCTTCCTTTTTTTGAAACGCAAGAAATTCCGCAATCAGTTATTCCATGGGAAGCTAGAAAAGATTTTTTTACGATCGGAAATTTGCAACATGCGCCCAATGTCGCTTCAGTTGAATATGTTTATCACAAAATATGGAAAGGAATAAAAACAGGACTTCCTGAGGTACGCTTTTTAGCTTACGGAGCTTATAGTCCGCCCAGAATTCAACAACTTCATCAAGCCAAAAAAGGATTTGAAATAGTGGGGCAAGCTCCAGATTTGACTTCTGTTTTTCAACAAGGAAAAGTACTTCTAGCACCTTTGCCTTTTGGTGCAGGGATTAAAGGGAAAATTAAAGAGGCAATGCGTTTTGGAGTTCCTATAGTCACCAATACTGTTGGGGCAGAATCGATGGGTGATGAACTCGAAAATTGGGCAGGTTTTATTACCGATTCTCCACAAGAGATGATACATCAGGCTATTGAGCTGTATAAAAATCAAAATCTTTGGGAAGAAAAAAGTAAAATTGGAAAAGAACTGTTTCAAAAACTCTATCAAAATCCTCAGTATTTTGAGTGTTTCTTTGAGCGTATTGCCCTTGGAAAACGTACTTCAAAAACGAGCTTCTATCAAAAATTAACTGCCTATCATTCTAACAGGAGTTTGGAGTTTATGTCGAGGTGGATTGAATCAAAAAGCTAGAAAATATGCCTGAGTAATTCCTTTTTGGAGGGATTTATATGGATTTTTCATTTCTAGTTCAGATATCAAATACGATAAAGTAATACCGTTTATGGTGTTGGTTTACTCACTGTCATAATCCCTCCCGAAATATTGGGACAAGCTATTCGAAGGAGTAAGGGGATGTTACACAAATAAATATCGCCCATAAAAAGAAACTAAGGAAATGCTATTCGATTATGAAACAAGATGCAACATCCCCCTTACCCCCTTCAAAGGGGGATTTTAATTCCAGAGCTTGTCCTGACTTTTCAGGAGGATTAAGAGATGTTCTACAACGAAAAACTCCGAAAAGAAACAAAATATATGGGTAAATTACATAACTTCTTTAGAAATAATTATTTTATATACAATAGTTGTGTTTTTATCATTAACCTTGTCTGTTTGATTTTTTTTTAATAATGAGTTTAAGGCATTGATTTAAAAAATGTTTTAAAAAAAATGAAAATCAAATAGAGTTAAATATTAATTTAAACTATTACTAATTATGAAGAACTTTAGAAACGTAACGGTTGTACTGTTTTGTACAATTTTTTTCTCATTTTTATCATCTTGTGATAAAGATACGGTAAATGAGGATGGAGGAACTACCGATCCTATTCACTATTCAACAACCATCAGGCATATTGTGTTGTTTAAATATAAAGACAGCGTAACAGATGGGGAAAAGAACCAAGTTATTGAGAAGTTTTTGGCATTAAAAGAAAGTAAAAAAGATGGTAAAAAGTATATCCGAGACATAGAATACGGCTATCAGAACAGTAAAGAAGGCGTGTCAAAAGGGTATGAAATAGCATTTTTTGTTACATTCAATTCATTGTCAGATAGAGATTACTATGTGGGAAAACCCTTTATTACAGAAATGGGTAAATACGATCAAGCTCATGATGATTTTAAGGCTTTTGTAGGACCTTTATTAGCAGAAGAAAATGGGGTGTTAGTTTATGATTATACAGCAGTTAAATAACTAAATGGTATTCCCCAATGTTTAATCCCTTTTATCACATAGATTTACGATGTGATAAAAGGGATTTTGTTTTGTATAAAAATGTCAGATTTTCTTAGCCCAATTTTATAAAATTATCGAACTAAAATCCTCCACCGCTTCCGCTATCTCTAAGGTTTCTTTGGCGTACTCCACCACGTCTTTTCTTTTGATTAATACGGTAGGTGAAATTGAGTCTAAATGTTCTTGAATTCCATTGGAAGTCATAATCCATTCTAAAATCAGGACCTTCACTAAAGGCTATTCTTCTTCGGGTATTAAAAATGTCTCTTACAGAAAATGCAATGGTAGCTTTGTCTCCAAAAAGATCTTTTGAAACCCCGAAATCTAATGCCATTGCAGGATCTACATCTCCTTGGGTATCTTGTCTTTTTGATCGATAACCAAAAGTAGTTTGAGTAATCCATTTTCTTGGTAAAACATAAGTCATATTCAACCTTCCTTGCCAAGCAAAATTATTGGTAGATAAATCAAGGGTTCTGTGTTCATCAGTATAAGAACCATCTATAGAGCTGTGATATAAATTTGCAGAAGCTCTAAATTTTAATTTCTTAGAAGGATTATAAGATCCTGTGAGCTCTAAACCATAGTTATTTTCTGTTCCGATATTGAAAGGTTTGATAAGTGTTTCAACGTTGTTCCCTGCATTGGGATCTGCCGCTAGTACAATACGGTCTCTTACATCCATAATATGACGATAGTACGCACTTGCCATAAAACTACCTTTTTCCCAGTAATTTAAAAAAGTAAGTTCTCCCACATGACTATAACTTGGGTCTAACTCAGGATTTCCTACAAAAAGATTTCTTTCACTGGCAAAAGAGAAAAAGGGCATCAAACTCCAGGCTCTGGGTCTATCAATTCTTTTACTATAACTCAGTTGCCAAGAAGTTTGTTCGCTCGCTTTGTAAGAAAGGTGAGCAGATGGGAATAAGTTTGTGTAAGTTCTTGGAGTGCTTTTATTGCTTAGTTTAAAAATACTTTCAATATCCGAATGCTCCATTCTAAGTCCTACTTGATAACCCAGTTTTTCATTTTCTGGTAACAATTGTCCTGAGACGATTCCATAGGCAGCATAAACTTTTTGGCGGTAAGCCAGTTTATCATAAAAACCATTAATAATTTTCCAATCACCATTTTTTTGTTGCTCACTCACTTTGTAGTTAACATCAATACTCAGGTCTGTAGCTTTTGCTCCAGTTTCCATTTTGAGTCTTTCAGAAAAAGGACGAATATAGTCTATCTGGAAAAGCCAATTATCTTGGTTTTCATCATTGATAGACTGTTGTAGTTGAGAACGATTTTTATTGGTCGTAAGAAAGTTTACATCTTGAGTGATTGTTCCATTTTCATCTTCAAAATCTTTTGAAAACTGGAGTTGCGCGGTGAGTCTTTCGCCTTTGATTTTTCCTTTATGATGAAAGTTTGCATTAAAATCCATCCCCAAAAGATCCTCCAGGTCGTGGAGTTTTCTGTGTGTTTGACTGATCTGCGTATTGTTATTGTTAAAATCTCTGATATTTCTTTCATTGGTATCATCTCCTTTTCCGCCAGAAACCATACCTGAAAAAGTAAGGTTTGTTCTGTCTGAAATGGCATAATCAAAACCAGCTCTTGCCATAAATCTCATAGATTTATTGTCGTCCTCAGAGCGTGTTTTTGTAGTAAAGGTAGTATCTGTTCCAAATTTTGAGTATTTGAATTCTCCCGTTCCTTGTCTAGCTCTCTGGTTATAGCTTAATCCTGCAAAATAGTTTATTTTTTTCCTTTTGAAATTCAGATTAATCCCTAATCCATAAGCTGTAGGATAACCAATATTGGTATTGATCACTCCGTTAAAACCTTTTCTTTTTTCTTTTTTGAGTACAATATTAATAATACCCACCTCTCCACTGGCATCATACCTTGCGGAAGGATTGGTGATTATTTCTACTTTTTCTATCGTTTCTGATGGAATCATTTTTAAAGCATCCGTTCCGTTGATTCCCAAAAGAGAAGAGGGTCTTCCGTTTATCAAAATTCTTACATTTTCACTTCCTCTAAGGCTTACAGCTCCTTCCACGTCTACATTTACAGAAGGAATATTTCCTAAAACCTCTGAAGCCGAAGCACCTTTATTTGTTACATCTTTTCCTACGGTGAATTCTCTACGATCTACCTTGAGGCTCATTTGATCTTTTTCGGCAGTGAGTTCTACTTCAGATAAGGTCTCTTTAGATTCTTGAAGTGTTATTTTTCCCAAATTTAGATGCCCATTTAGTTCAATTTTCTTCACATAATTATCAAAGCTTAAAAACTGAATTTCTAAGATATAATTCCCCTTTTTTGCCATTAGTGCAAATTTCCCCATTTCATCACTGGTGGTTCCTTTGATAATTTTATGGGTATTAGGTTCCTTGATAACAACTGAGGCATAAGGAAGTGATTCTTGAGAAGAAGCCTCCAATACCTGACCAGAAATACGAAACTGTTGAGCAAATAAAGCGCTGCAACTTAAAAGAGTAAATACAAAGAGAAATAATGCTTTTCTCATAAAATAAAATTTTGATGGTTGGGTTTTGAATAATTCACAAAAGTATTGTATTCCCTTTTTCTATGAATTTTTCTGAGAGTGAATAATAGTTAATAATTCTACGAATAGAAATCAATTAAAAAATATCAACCCTTGAGATCCATGCTTAAATTATCCAAGATAGTACCTTTGTCATCCATTAACACCATAAATGGTATAAAAAACCCTATCATAAAATGAGTAAAAGAACCATTTGGATCACCGGAGCGAGTTCTGGAATAGGACAAGCTCTTGTAAAAACTTTAGACCCTAATAAATTTCGATTTGTCGTTTCTGCCAGAAGAAAAGCCCGTTTAGAAGATCTTAAAAACAGTTTGCCAAAACATGATTTAGAAATTATTGAGCTAGATATTAGAGATAAAAAAGCGGTATTTGAAGCCGTAGAGAATTATGGTAAAAAAGTAGATGTTTTAGTGAATAATGCAGGTTTAGCAGCAGGATATGATGATTTCCAAGACGCCGATTTAGCAGACTGGGAGCAAATGATTGATACCAATGTAACAGGTTTGTTATATATGAGTAAAGCGATTTTACCGTGGATGCCTAAAAAAGAAAATGCTCATATTATCAATATAGATTCTACAGCAGGAAAAGAGGTTTACCCAAAAGGAAATGTATATTGTGCTACAAAACATGCGGTAGATGCCATTAGTAAAGGAATGCGGTTAGACTTAGTGAAGGAAGGAATAAAAGTAACCAATATCTGCCCGGGGATGGTAAATACTGAGTTTTCAAAAGTACGCTTCCATGGTGATCAAGAAAAAGCGGATCAAGTCTATCAAGGATTTAAAGAACTGCAAGCAGAAGATATTGCTCAATGCATTGATTTTGCCTTAAATTTACCGGCTCATATTTGTATAAATGACTTAGTGGTAACTGCCACAGCTCAGGCAAACTCTTATATTACCCACAGAGAGTAATATTTTGAGGAAGCATTGTTCATTTCATGAGGAAAGCATCTCTAAGAATGGATTCCTGAAAGATATCTTAAATTTGTTTTGCAATACAATCTCAAATGCAGAGTAGAGAACACCTTTTTCACACTTCCGTAGAATTCCTAAAGGGAATAGGAGCCAAAAGAGCCCAACTTTTGGCAGCAGCTTTCGGTGTTCGAAAGTATAAGGATCTATTACAGTTTTTTCCAAGTAAATATATAGACAAAACTCAGTTTTTCCATATCAATGAGTTGGTCAATTCGGGTGCTGAAGTACAGATAAAGGGAAAAATAACAGCCATTTTCGAAGAAGGTAGTGGTAGAAAAAAACGCCTTAAAGCAGAATTTGAAGACGACACAGGAAGCATGAGTCTTACTTGGTTTCAAGGAATCAATTTTGTAAAAAGTAAAATTAAAATAGGGAAACACTATCTCATTTTTGGTAAACCCAAGCTATTTAACCACGAATGGCAAATGATGCATCCTCAAATAGAGGAGCTCACAGAAGGAAATGATAAATTTCGGGCAGGATTACAAGCCATTTATCCCAGTTCCGAAAAACTAAAAAAATCGGGGTTTAGCAGTCTTGTTATTAGCAAAAGTATCTACGGACTTTTGGAACAAATTCATCCTTACCTCTATGAAAATCTTCCTTCTTATATCGTGAGAGAACAAAAGTTCTTGAGTAGAAAAGCGGCTCTTTTTCATATTCATCATCCCAAAAGTCAAAGACATTTAGCAGAAGCAAAAAGAAGACTCATTTTTGAAGAATTTTATTTTCAACAATTAGTTCTTTTGCTCAAAAAAATCAGTAACAAAAAGAAAAATACTTCATTCGTTTTTGAAAAAGTGGGTGCCCATTTCAATCATTTTTTTAAAAATATTCTTCCTTTCCAGCTTACAGGAGCGCAACAAAGAGTTTTGAAGGAAATTCATCAAGACATGAAATCGGGGCAGCAAATGAACCGCATGGTTCAAGGAGATGTAGGAAGCGGAAAAACCATTGTGGCACTCATGAGTATGCTTTTGGCTTTGGATAATGATTTCCAAGCAACACTTATGGCTCCCACAGAGATTTTGGCTCAACAGCATTATCAGTCTATAAAGGAAATGCTGGAAACTACCGATATTCATGTGAGAATCCTTACAGGATCTACCAAAACTAAGGAAAGGCGAGAAATAGATGAAGGCCTGAGAGATGGAAGTATTCATATTTTGGTAGGAACTCATGCCATTTTGGAAGATAAAGTAGTTTTTAAGAACTTAGGAATTTCCGTTATCGATGAGCAACATCGTTTTGGTGTAGCTCAAAGAGCCAAAATGTGGAAAAAAAACACCAAACCTCCCCATATTCTCATCATGACCGCCACGCCTATTCCACGTACTTTGGCAATGAGTCATTATGGAGATTTGGATCTCTCGGTTATTGATGAGCTTCCGCCAGGAAGAAAAGAAATTGTGACCAGACATTTTAAAGAAAATAGACGTTTGGAAGTCATTCAGTTTATCCGAAAAGAAATAGCCAAAGGAAGACAGGTTTATATTGTATATCCCTTAATTGAGGAAAACGAAAAAATGGATTTTGCCAATCTTCAAAAAGGTTTTGAAGCCATTATTAGAGATTTTCCAGCACCAGATTATAGCGTAAGTATTGTTCATGGGAAAATGAAAGCCAGTGACAAAGAGCGTGAAATGAATGAATTTGCCGAGGGAAAAACCGATATTATGGTGGCAACTACGGTGATAGAAGTAGGGGTAAACGTTCCCAATGCTTCCGTAATGATTATTGAAAGTGCCGAACGCTTCGGACTTTCTCAACTCCATCAACTTAGGGGAAGAGTGGGGCGAGGAAGTGAGCAAAGTTATTGTTTACTCATGACGGGTTATAAATTGAGCAAAGACACGCAGTTCCGTATGAAAACAATGGTAGAAACCAACGACGGTTTTAAAATATCGGAAGCCGATCTCACTCTTCGAGGGCCAGGAGATTTGATGGGTACGCGCCAAAGTGGAATGATGGATTTTAAAATTGCCAGCTTAATAAAGAATAGAGAAGAATTGCAAATGGCACGTCAATACGCCATTAAAAGCCTTGAAAAAGATCATAACCTCAGCTTAGCCATTCACGAAATGACCCGAAAATATTTAATTGAATCTTATAAAAAGATCATAGGCTGGAGCCAGATTTCTTAGATGACACAAATTGACACAGCTCCATTTTACCTTTGTCTCAACAAAAGGCAAAGACTATGGAAACAATTTGGCAAAACATCACACTTTCAAGATTAGAAAAGCTAGAGCTTTATGGAGGTATCCGTGTAAAAACTCAAGAAGAAAATGGGAAAATAAGAATCAAAGCAGAACAGATGAATCTCCGAATTGGTTTTCGTACTGAGACAAGCATTTTAGATTTATTACAGAAGGCTTTCCGATATGAAAACCTACCCAACAGTATCCGTTTCGAAATAAAGACCTACCAACCCCGCACTCAATTCATTGATAAAAAATGGCTTTTTGATCAACTGGATAAGTTTCAACTTAGTCTTCAAGATCTCCTTCAATCTCTCAAAATAACTTGGGAACAGGTTCAGGATTTCTTTAGAAACCCTAAGGGATTTCCAAAGCTTAGAACCATTTTATTCAAATATTTCTATTTCTTGGAGAAAAGCACGGATTAAACATATTGATTATTTTTCCTACCTAAATTATATAGAAAGCTTAAAATTATCACAACCTATAATACAGCTTAATTGAGTTTTAATTTATTGTAATTCCTTTTTTTACAAAAGATTAGAAAAAACATGAATCTACAAATGTCTTTTCGTATCCATAGATTGGTGTAGAATACGAAGAACTAAATAATATTCACTTTCCTCTTTCAAAATAACTCGGTGTTTTTTAACGAGGTAAAAATAATATTTAAAATTCTGTTTTTTGATGATATGTTCAGTTCTTTAACAAAGAAATCATTAATACCTATTTGTTCAAATGAGGACTCAATAAAAAGGGTATATTTTTTAGCTTGTTCTGCTCCCCAGTTTTCTAAGGTGTATTTAAACACATTTTGTAAATCATTGATAGCTTTTACAGATAAACGAAATAGCTTAGGCATTTTGTTCATTGTTTTTAGCTTCTTGATACATGTTATTTATGAATCCCTTAATGTCTGTTATTTCCGAGATACCACTTTCTTCACCCTCTTTTATGGCTTCTAACAGTAGCTTTTCTTCTTTTTCTTCTTCTTCTCGTAATTCAGAAATTTTATTGAAAATAATCCGTTGGCTTTCTTGAGATAGAGAGGACAAACGCTCAAAAAAATCATTTTTATCAATATCTAATGCATACATACTTACAGTATTTAGAGTTTTCATAGTGCATTGTTGAGTATCACTATGATACTATCAAAATTACGGAAAATTTATTTGTATCACTTACGGTGTTAATTTACACACTGAAAAGTCTTCCCGGTATTTCGGGATGGAAAGGGAGATGTTCTACAACTAAATACCTCGAAAAAGAAACGAAAACTCATGGGTAAATGAACACTGTAATCGGTATTATTTGCTTTTATAAACTATTTAATAATAATCCCCAAAACTTTCCTAATTTTGCCAAAAAATAGGAACAGATGTTTGAAAATAAAGATACCAACCTGACAACGATAGGATCTTTGGGTGAATTTAAACTCATAGATCATCTTACCAAAAACTTTCAAAATCAAAACAAAAGCACACTCAAGGGAATAGGAGATGATGCAGCTGTGATTAATTGTGGTACCGAAAAAATGGTTGTTTCCACGGATCTTTTGGTAGAAGGCGTACATTTTGATTTAAGTTATGCTCCACTCAAACACTTAGGATATAAAGCAGTTGCAGTAAATGTTTCTGACATCTGTGCAATGAATGCCAAGCCCACGCAAATTACCGTTTCTATTGCCGTTTCTAGTCGCTTCTCTGTAGAAGCTTTAGAGGCTTTATATGAAGGAATTCGATTAGCATGTAAGCATTTTCAGGTAGATTTAGTGGGTGGAGACACCTCTTCTTCTCTATCAGGGATGATGATTTCTGTTACCGCCATAGGAAAAGTATCCGACACACAAATAACTTACCGTTCTGGAGCTCAGGAAAATGATTTAATCGTTGTTTCGGGAGATCTTGGAGGTGCTTATATGGGTTTACAACTTCTTGAAAGAGAGAAAGAAGTGTTTAAGGTAAATCCTAATATGCAACCACAGTTAAATGAAGAAGATTCCTATCTACTGGAAAGACAATTGAAACCCGAGGCTCGTTTAGACATCATTGATTTACTTGCAAAAATGGAAATCAAGCCACACGCCATGATCGATGTTTCTGATGGACTTTCGTCTGATTTACTTCATATTTGTACACAATCTAAGGTAGGATGTAGAATTTATGAAAATAAAATCCCAATGGACCCTACTTTAATACACAAGTCTGAGGAATTTCAAATTCACCCGCTTACACCCGCACTCAATGGGGGAGAAGACTACGAACTTCTTTTTACTATTTCTATGGATGACTTTGAAAAAATAAAAGGAAACCCGCATCTTTCTGTCATCGGACATATTACCGATGAAGCTTCGGGGCATCATATCATTACGAATTCTGAAGAAATTTTACCACTTGTGGCACAAGGATGGAATCATGGAGAGAGTGATTCTGAGTAGAAAAAACTCAAGAAGTTGAGTGGTTTTTGAAAGATTTCTTATCTTGGCATTCAATATCAATACTAGAAACAAAAATGCAGTCTAAAAATCTATTTTCTTTCTTTGTAGGAATTGCACTTGTGGGAACACTGGCTTCTTGCGGTTCTGAGGAATGTGCTACTTGTGAGGTTTATTACACGATGTATAAAACAGATGAACCTAAAAATGTACTCAAAAGAGATACGGTCAAGAATGCAGAATACTGCGGAAAAGAACTTAATGCATTGAACATAAGTCTTACACAAAATACTTATGAAGAGATTAATGGAGTAGTAAGACTGGTGCAAGCCAAGTTTAAATGCGACCCAGAGGTTATCCCTTTATATAAGGATTAAGTCCATTTTTCTTTTAGATGATTTCCTAAAGTCATAAATGCAATAACCAAAAGTAAAATTGCTACGCCGGGTAAGAGAGCCAGATATGCTTTGTCTAGCACAATATATGCATAATGATCCTTGATCATTTTCCCCCAAGAAGGAATGGGACTTTCTACTCCTATACCTAAAAAACTTAAACCAGCTTCCAATAATATAGCGGTAGAGAAATTGGCTGCAGCCAAAATAATAATCGGTTGAAAAACATTGGGCAGAATATGTGAAAACAATATTTTTTGATCACTAACTCCCAGTGTTTGCAGTGCTAGAACATAATCTTTTTCTCTTTCGGATATAATTTTCCCTCTTAAAACACGAGCAATTTCTACCCACATCGTTAATCCAATTGCTAAAAAAACCTGCCACATTCCTTTTCCCAAAGACAAAGTAATGGCTATTGCCAAAAGTAAGGTAGGAATCGACCAAAAAATATTCATAAAACTCACCAAAATTTTATCAATCCAACCCCCATAATATCCAGAAATTAAACCAATAATAATTCCCAAAACGAGAGAAATAAAAACCGCAATAAACCCAGCCATAAGCGAAACTCTACTTCCTAGCACTAAACGACTTAAGTAGTCTCTTCCATAACGGTCTGAGCCAAGGCTATAAGATAAATCCACGATATTTTTTGATAATTCATCATGATATAGATCTTTCTGGAAGAATTTTTTATCGTCAGCTAAGATAAAATTATCGGAAACAGAATAAGATTTGACCTCCAAAAAATCACCCGAAGCCAATTGAATTTTTCTAATACTCGTTCCTGGACTTTGCCCCGCAAAAGCAATATGCATAGTATTGGCATTAGGCGAATTATCAGGAATCCAATAATAAGCCGTAATACTCATCAAGAGTATCGGAATGAGAATTATAAGAGAAAAATACAGCTTAAAATTACTTTTCATAAGACCATTTGAGGGTATAAAGATAAACATTACAATTGGAATCAAAATCACAAAAACAGAGCAACTATGAGTCTATCATAACCAGATTCTTAACAACTATTTCATAATGACATAAAACTCCCTTTCAATAAAATGGTTAAAAAGCAATATTACCCTATCTAAGAATTAAAAAAAAAACTTACTTTTGACTATCATTTTAATTTATAAAAAAGCGATATGCAAGCAAAAATAGATGCATTTATCGAATCCGTAAAAGTTCGAAATGCGCATGAGCCAGAATTTATTCAGGCTGTAACAGAAGTTGCCGAAGCAATTATCCCATTCATAGAAGAAAACCCACAGTACCAAGGAAAACAATTACTGGAGCGTATGGTAGAGCCAGAGCGTGTGATTATGTTTCGTGTACCATGGTTAGATGATGCAGGAAATACGCAAGTAAATCGTGGGTTCCGTATCGAGATGAACTCGGCAATAGGACCATACAAAGGGGGACTTCGTTTTCACCCATCAGTAAACCTTTCTATTTTGAAATTCTTGGCGTTTGAGCAAGTATTCAAAAACTCTTTGACTACTCTTCCTATGGGTGGAGGAAAAGGTGGTTCTGACTTTAACCCAAAAGGAAAATCTGACAATGAAGTAATGAAATTCTGTCAATCATTTATGACAGAGCTTTCACGTCATATTGGAGCAAATACTGATGTTCCTGCTGGAGACATCGGAGTTGGTGGTCGTGAGATCGGTTATCTTTTCGGACAATACAAAAGAATCCGTAATGAATTCACAGGAGTACTTACAGGTAAAGGACTTAACTGGGGTGGATCATTAATTCGTCCTGAAGCTACAGGATACGGAAACGTATATTTTGCGGATGAAATGCTTCAAGCAAATGGAGATTCTTTCAATGGGAAAATAGTAGCTATTTCAGGTTCTGGAAATGTAGCACAATATGCTTGTGAAAAAGCTACAGAACTAGGAGCAAAAGTAGTAACACTTTCAGATTCATCTGGATATATCTATGATGCCAACGGAATCGATGCAGAAAAATTGGCTTTCGTAATGGAGCTTAAAAACGTAAGACGTGGGCGTATTAAAGAATATGCAGACAAATACGGTTGCGAATTCCATGCAGGACAACGTCCTTGGGGTGTAAAATGTGATATTGCATTACCATGTGCTACACAAAACGAACTAGATGGTGAAGAAGCAAAAACATTGGTTGCAAACGGATGTAAAGTAGTTTCTGAAGGTGCGAATATGCCTTCTACACCAGAAGCTGTGGAGGTATTCTTGGAAAACAAAATTCTTTTTGCTCCAGGAAAAGCTTCAAATGCTGGTGGAGTTGCCACATCTGGTCTAGAAATGAGCCAAAACTCATTGAGATACAACTGGACACGTGAGGAAGTAGATACAAAACTTCATAATATCATGAAAGATATTCACGAAGCATGTGTGACTTACGGAAAAAGAAATGATGGATCTATCGACTATGTAAAAGGAGCTAATATTGCAGGTTTCGTTAAAGTAGCAGATTCTATGATTGATCAAGGATTGGTATAATCTATAGACCATTCTTTTATAATACAAAAACCTTTTCCAAATCTTTGGAAAAGGTTTTTTTTATGTGTGTTTTTTATGAATTCTCTAAAGAGAAGCGAAAGAAAATTTTATCGAAACCCCGACACTAAATCAAGATCTTTTTTACTTTTTGGATATTCGCAGGCTCTTTAAAATACTTAAGAATTACTTCCTCAATCATCGGTTTGGGATCCATTTCGCTGTATTCATAGAGGATTAGATTACTCATAAAATCTAAGTATTCTGGGATGTCTATAAACTGTGTGTTTTCCACTGCTAGGGCATCCATAAACTCATAATAATGATCACTTAGTTTTATGGTTCCAGAACTGATGTCCTTATTAATCTTTGGATACAAGTAGAGCAGTTTTCCCATCATATAATCAATGGCATTTCTTTCTTTCATCCTAAAACCTTTTTGTTGGATATTGGCCTCATTAATTGCAAAAAGAAACTGCTTTTTTATATATTTAATCTCTTTATGAAAATCCTTTTCATTCATTTGAAAAATGGAATCTACAAAGTGTTTCTGAATAAAAAAAGCTTTGCTATTGAGGTAATTATTTTCATGCTTTCCTCTTTTTCCTTTATTTCTGATGGTCTTAAAAGGGGTTTTTTCATCAAAAGTCATATACAGACTATCTTTTGGACTCAGGAACAAATTCCACTCAACTTTTCCACAAGAGAGTTTATAATATTGAGCCAAAGTATCTTCAAAATGTAAATGGAAATTTCCTTGTTTATCTAATGGTATTTCGGCGTGTAAACGCCATTCTACTGGGGAAATTTGTTTGAAAAAACGCATTTTTTCTACACTGGCATTCTCTACTTTTCCAGCAAAGGCAATTTGTCTATTGTGTTCTTGAACTGCAGTTTCTGAAACACAGTTTTGTAATAAAAAAACGACAGATAGTGTAATTAAAAAACTAAATAGTCTCATGATTGTGATTTTCTTTTTCTAATATTCCTGATTTATATACTTCTTCTGCTACCAATTCTTGAGCGTTTTTCTTAGAACTGGCTTTGGCTCTAGCCAAAACTTCACCCTCAAGAAGA
Source organism: Flavobacteriales bacterium (assembly GCA_025210805.1). Lineage (NCBI taxonomy): Bacteria > Pseudomonadati > Bacteroidota > Flavobacteriia > Flavobacteriales > Flavobacteriales bacterium. The sequence continues at coordinate 36,602 of JAOAQX010000007.1, read as the reverse complement.
CAGCCTATTTCAAATATTTTTTGATGTTCTAATCCTGTTTCGGAAAGCAAAGCAAATTTGATTTTTTTCTTTTGCTGAGCTGCCATCTCAATAACCTTACTTTTATAGCTAATGATTTCTTCAGGAAGCGTATCTAGATCTACTTCGGTAAGGATAAAATCTTGGATAAATTTTTCGGCCTTTTCATAACCTTTATCAAGATAAATAGCACCGATGAGTGCTTCCATAATATCGCCCATAATTGAGTTCGCTTCTTTTCCTTGAGCCGAAGCTATTGCGAGGTTTTTAAAACCCATTTTGAGCCCTATTTGATTTAGGAATTTCCGATTAACTAATTTGGATCTATAAGAAGTTAAATCTCCTTCTTTTACATGAGGAAAATGATGATAGAGCTGTACGGCTATTACTTGCCCAAGAACGGCATCACCCAAAAACTCTAATCTATCAAGGTTTTCTATGGGGTTCTTGCTTTTTGAAGAATGTGTAAAGGCTTTTTGGTAAAGCATCAAATCATTTGGAGATTCTTCTAGTATGTAAATTAAAAAACTCTCCAAAGAATGATAATTCCTGGGAGAGTTTGTCTCACGGTTTGATTTTTTTCTTCCAAATATTTTTTTCAGAAAGTCAAACACGATTTATATTTTTTTGAAAATTACAGATGCATTGTGTCCTCCAAATCCAAAGGTGTTTGAAAGCGCTGCTCTTACTTCTCTTTTCTCTGCTTTATTAAAAGTGAAATTGAGTTTTGGATTAAAAGCTTCATCTGCGGTTTGATGATTAATCGTTGGCGGAACAATGCCTTCTCTTACGGCCATAATAGAAGCAATAGCTTCAATTACTCCAGCTGCTCCAAGAAGATGTCCGGTCATGGATTTTGTTGAGCTGATGTTTAATGCGTAAGCATGCGCTCCAAAAACAGATTCTATTGCTTTAGATTCTGCAATATCTCCTAGTGGAGTAGAGGTTCCATGAACATTGATATAATCTACATCTGAGGCATCCATTCCTGCATCACGAAGTGCTTCATTCATTACCAGTTTAGCTCCTTCTCCTTCTGGGTGAGGTGCTGTAAGGTGATGAGCATCTGCTGAAAGCCCTGCTCCCACTAGTTCTGCATAAATGGTTGCACCACGTTTTTTAGCGTGTTCATATTCTTCAAGAATAATAGATCCTGCTCCTTCTCCTAGTACAAAACCATCTCTTTCTTTATCAAATGGTCTTGAGGCTGTTTCTGGCGAATCATTTCTTGTAGAAAGTGCTTTTAATGCATTAAAACCACCAATTCCAGCTTGGTTTACAGAGGCTTCAGAACCTCCTGTAACAATCACATCAGATTTTCCTAAACGAATATAGTTATAGGCATCAATAATGGCGTTTGTAGAAGATGCACAAGCGGAAACAGTGGTGAAATTTGGTCCACGGAATCCGTATTTTATAGAAATCATTCCTCCTGCAATATCCGCAATCATTTTTGGGATAAAGAAAGGATTGAATCTTGGTGTTCCATTTCCTGTCGCATATTCAGATACTTCATTGTAGAAAGTTTCAATTCCCCCAATTCCAGAACCCCAAATAACCCCTACGCGGTCTTTGTTGATTCCCTCATCTGAATCCAATTTTGCATCTTGAATGGCCTCTTGAGCTGCCACCATTGCAAATTGGGTAAAAGGATCCATTTTTCTTGCGTCTCTACGTTCTATATGATCTAGAGGGTTAAAGTCCTTTACCTCACAGGCAAATTTTGTTTTAAACTCTGATGCATCAAATCTTGTAATTGGTGCAGCACCGCTTACTCCTTTGATCAATGAATCCCAATATGTTTGAAGATCATTTCCAATAGGTGTAAGGGCTCCAATTCCGGTAACAACAACTCTCTTTAGTTCCATAAATGCGAAAGGTTTCATTAAAAATAACAACACCCAATTACCTCTTTGTTGTCAAAGAAGTAGGATTGGGTGTTAATAAAACTGGTAATTTCTTACTTTGCGTTCTCGTTGATATACTCGATAGCCGATCCTACAGTTAGAATATTTTCAGCTTGGTCATCTGGAATTTGAATATCAAATTCTTTTTCGAATTCCATGATCAATTCTACTGTATCCAAAGAATCAGCACCTAAGTCGTTTGTGAAGCTAGCTTCAGCTGTTACTTCTGCTTCATCAACTCCCAATTTGTCGACAATAATCGATTTTACTTTTGCTTCGATTTCAGACATAATACTTATTTTAGTTTTTAATGAACTGCAAAGAAACAGAATTCTGTAGAATGAACAAAAAAAATCTACAGTTTCGTAACTTGCACTTGTTTATTTCTGAAGCCAAATATACAAAAAATATAGAATGAAAAACACCATTAGACTAGCCTTGTTTGCCTCGGGTTCTGGAAGCAATGTAGAGAATATAACAAATTACTTCTCTGATAAAGAAAATATTGAAATAGACGTTGTTTTTGCAAACAGACGTAATGCTTTTGTTTTCGAAAGAGCGAAAAAACTTGGAATTCCTGCATTTTATTGTCCAAAAAATGAATTTCAAACGGCTTTTATGCTCCATCAAGTACTTAAAGAGCGAAAAATAGACTTTATTATCTTAGCGGGTTTTCTTTTAAAAGTTCCAGAAATTCTCATTAAAAACTTTCCCAATAAAATTATTAATATTCATCCTGCACTTCTTCCAAAATATGGTGGAAAAGGAATGTATGGTATGAATGTGCATCATGCCGTTGTAGCGAATCAAGAAAAAGAAACGGGGATTAGTATTCATTTGGTTAATGAAAATTATGATGAAGGAAAATTGTTATTTCAAGCCAAAACAGCACTTTCTCCAGAGGATGACGCTTCAGTGGTCGCTAAAAAAGTACATGAACTCGAATATGAACACTTCCCTAAGGTAATAGAATCATACATTTGTAAAAACCAATAATCTTTTTTCTAAATCTTGGGCATGAAAAATTATTTAATCCTATTGAGTTTAGCTGGAATTTGCTCTTTTCATTCTTGTAAGAGTAGTAAAGAAGCTCAAAAGACTACAGATATAGACCATGAGAACATGGCTGTTTCAGACTCTGTCGTGAATTTTGATGAGCTGACTCTGGAAGAAAATGTAATTTCCGAAGTAAAAAAACATCAGGAAAGTGCAAAAAAAGTCATCGATATTTTACATACCCAACTGCATATTGATTTAGATTGGGAACAAAAAATTATTCATGGAATAGCTCATCTTTCCCTGAAACCTTTTCGTGGAGAGCTCAACGCTTTTAACCTTCATGCCAAAGGTTTGAAGGTAAAAAAAGTGTATTTTACGGCTAATAAAGAGAAACTCAAGTTTGAAACCAATGGTGATTTACTCCATATTCAGCTTCCTCGATACGTCTCTAGCCAAACAAAAATTTCAATAGAATATCAAGCGCAGCCTTCAGAGTCAGCTAGGCTCCAAGCCAATAAATTAGGATTATATTTCAAAACGAATCATAGAGAATATCCTAACCATATCTGGACACAGGGAGAAGTACAACAATCCTCTTGCTGGTATCCCACAGTAGATGAACCAAATGAGAAGATGACGCAAGAAATTTTCTTAACAATCCCTAACCAATATACTTCTTTGTCAAATGGAGCATATCTTGGAACAGAATACCTGAGTAATGGTAAAAAGATAGAACATTGGAAGCTTTCACAACCGCATTCGCCTTACCTTTCTATGCTTTTTGCGGGTGATTTTAGCTTGATAAAAGGAAAACCTTGGAACGGAAAAGATATTTCTTACTATGTAGAACCTCAATATCAACATAGAACCGAAGAGTTTTTTGGTAGAACACAGGAAATGCTTACTCATTTTTCAAATTTGCTAGGAACACCTTATCCTTGGGATAAATTAGGACAAGTAATTACCAGAGACTTTACGGCTGGAGGAATGGAAAATACTGGAGCAATCGTGTATTATGATGCCATGTATTCTGATGAAAAACATCGTTTAGGAAGTGATTTTGATGATCTTGTAGCTCATGAGATATTTCATCAATGGTTCGGAAATTTAGTGACTTGCGAAGCATGGTCTCAGCTTTCGCTTAATGAGTCTTTTGCCACTTACGGTGAATTTCTGTGGCTAGAACACAAAAAAGGAGAGCAGGAAGCAGATTATCATCTTCATCAAGATTTAGAACATTATCTTCAAGAAGCTTTGAGTAAAAGAGAAGCCATCATTAATGCGGAATACGAAAAACCCGAAGATCTATTTGATAGACACCGATATGCAAAAGGAGGAAGAGTGCTTCACATGCTAAGAACCTATCTAGGTGATGATATTTTCTTTGAGGCTCTACAGCTTTATTTAGAAAGATATGCTTATAAAAATACAGAAATAGCGCATTTAAGATTGTGTTTTGAAGAGATAAGTGGTGAAGATCTTAAATGGTTTTTCCACCAATGGTTTCATCAAAAAGGACATCCTGAAATAGAGGTAGAACACGAGTTTGTAAACAGAACGCTTACAGTAAAAGTGAAGCAAACTCAATCACTAGATACCTATCCTCTTTATCGTTTACCATTAAAAATAGATCTCTACCATGCCAATGGAATTACAAGAAAAGATATTGTAATGACCAAGGATTACCAAGAGTTTGTATTTATGATGGATGAAAAACCCCTCTTAGTAGATTTTGATGGAGAAAAAGCACTTTTGGCAGAAATTGATCAAACAAAAACTGCTGAAGAATATAGTTTTCAATATAGAAAAACGTTCAATTTTTTGGCTAAAGCCGAAGCTCTGGAAGGGGTTTTTAGAGTAAAGCCAAAAGATATTAATCAGCTGACAAATAAAGCACTTTCGGAGTTTTTCTGGTATTTTAGAAAATATGCTTTAGAAAATATGGATGTGATCAATCCAGAAGATAGAGAGCAGTTTTATATCAAAATTATTGATATGGCAAGGCAAGATAAACACCCCAAAGTGAAAATAGCAGCTTTGAAGTGTTTAGAAAAGAATTTCTCTACTCGTTATACAACCGAAATTTTTCAAAATGCCTTAAAAGATCCTAATTATCAAGTAAGAAAAGTGGCTCTAAAATATTATTACAAACAACAGCCAAAGGAAGCACATGCGCTTGCTATGCAGTGGGATAAAATGCTAGATCCTGTGCTAAACAAGGCGGTGGCCTATGTGTATGCTCAGCAGATAAATCCAAGTTATATGGATTATTTTCAAGAGAAAATAAAGAAATACCCTTTGGATTATGAATATTATTCTGCCTATCAAGCGTATCTTTTAAAGATGAAAAAAGGCTATATAGCCGAAGGAGTCCGTTTTTTAGGAAATTGCAAAGCAGATGGTATTCAAAATCAAGAATACTTTATTGCGTACACTTTAAAGGGAATAAAGGAAAGCCTAAAATCTAAAGATGAAATACATTACCAAGATATTATCAAGGAAATAGATTTTATTTTGGAATAAAAAGGTTTAAAGTAGGATTAATAAAAGGATGGCGGCACCTGCAAATCCGCCACCTTTTCCAAGGCTTTTTAGGCGTTCTTCCATCGTTTTTCCTTCCACTTTATAATCGTATTTATGGCGGTCAAAATGTCCTTTTTGGGCGGAAATAGCCATGGAGTAGTGATCCAAAATAGTATCATTTCCTAAGAGAAAAGTAAAGCCAAAAATTTCCCCTTTTTCCATTAGTTTTTTAAATACATTTTTGTTATTTGTAATTTCACCTCTTATGGTTCTGAGTATAGGTTTACTTTGTGGGGAAATCATCACATAGGACACATCATCACTAAAAAAAGTAAGATCTTCTTTACTGTGACTGGGTTCTAGGTGAAGAATAAAATCTGAGATATAGGTTATTTCTCCCATGATTTTTGTGCTGTCTTTTAGGAGAACAGCATCATAGAGTTTTTCTTTTTTTGAAAAAAGTTGTGCATTTGCCAAACCCATTGGAAGGATTAAAAAAAAGATCAGCCATTGTTTCATCAAGTAAATTTACAGAAAAAGAGTTGTTTATACTTTGTTTTTGAGTTTCATGGCGTAAGATACACTAGTTTCGGGGAGCGTTTTTCATATTCTCTTTCACAATACAAGTCATTGCAACTCGGATGGCAGAATAATCATAAGCTTCTTCAAAAAAATCAAAAAGTGGTTTGAGCTTTCCATCAAAATCAGGATTTTGGACTAAATATTCTTTGCATTTTTTTATAAGAGTCTTGTTGGCATATTTTTCTAAATCATCTATAGCATCTTCTAGATACAACTGGCAGAGATGCGAAAAAATCGTCAGGTCTTTTAGTCCTCTCAGCTTAGCAATTTCATCTATAGCGAGTCCTTTTTGATACAGTTCCAATGTTTTTTCTTTGGTAGATTTTTTTAGTCCACAAAAATCTTTTATTGCATCGATAAAGTCAAAACCATACCGATCTAATTTTGTTTGTCCTACACCAGAGATTGCCAAGAAATCATTATCTGTGATAGGTTTTAAGTTAGCCATTTCTCTAAGACTCACATCAGAGAAGATGACAAATGCCGGGACATCTTCTTTTTTTGCAAGTTTGAGCCTTACCTTTCTGAGTTTTTCAAAGAGTTTCTCGTAATCATTCTGTGCATCAGATTTTACTTTTTGATCTCGTTTTACTTTTGCAACTTGTTCAAAAACAGGTGTCATTACTTTTTTACCCTCAAACAAAATTTCTTTTCCTAAAGTGGTCACTTCTAGTGCATGTCCATCTTTGTATCTTATAGAAACAATACCCAGCTGAATAAATTGAAGAATCAAACGTTGCCATTTTTGATACGATAAATCATTTCCTTTCCCAAAGGTTTTAATTTGATCATATTTGTGATCCATCACATGATTTGTGTATGTTCCTTTGAGGACATCAATCACGACACCCGTAGCTTCTTTTTCTTTAAGTCTTTTGAGGGCAGAAAGAACCTTTTGAGCTTCAAGGGTGGTATCGGTAAGTTTAGGAGGGCTTTGGCAAACATCACAGTTGCCACAATTTTTCTCAACAATTTCACCAAAGTAGTTCAATAGAATTCTTCTTCTACAAATAGTAGCTTCTCCATAGTCTAGCATTCTTTGGAGTTTTGCCAAAAGGATTTCTTCATTATTTGTATTCTCTGCAAACTTTCTTAGCTGAAGTACATCGGCATAAGAATAAAATAATAGTGTATCCGATGGTGCTCCATCTCTTCCTGCACGTCCTATTTCTTGATAATAATTCTCCATTGATTTCGGAAGATTATAATGGATAACCCAACGAACATTGGGTTTGTCTATTCCCATTCCGAAAGCGATGGTTGCGCAAACGATGGGAATTTCATCTCGCAAAAACTTTTGTTGGATATCCGATCGTAATTCCGTGCTCAAACCAGCATGATAAGGCATAGCTTTAAGCCCAGCATCGCGAAGTTTTTGGGCCATTTTTTCAGTAGAATTTCTTGAGGTACAATAGATGATTCCACAAGAATTGGGTCTTTCTTCAAGAAATTGAAGAATTTGTTTGACTCTGTTTCTACCACTTTTTACAGAAAGATAAATATTGGGTCTGTCAAAAGAGGATTCAAAAACACGCGCTTTTTCTAGTTTTAAAAACTCCAGTATGTCCGATTTTGTGGTGGGATCTGCTGTAGCTGTTAAAGCTATAACGGGTGCCGATGGAAAATGTTTTTTTAATAATGCTAGATCCTTGTACTCGGGTCTGAAATCATGCCCCCAAGCAGATACACAGTGAGCTTCATCAATGGCAAAAAGACTTATGGGTAGCGATTTAGCATACATGAAAAACTCTTGGGAAAGGAGTTTTTCTGGAGAAACATAGAGAATTTTTATTTTACCCTGATCAATCTCTTGATAAATTTCGTTTTGTTCTTTTTCTGTTAAGGATGAATTCAAATATCGAGCTTCAATACCGTTTCTTACCAAAGCATCAACTTGATCTTTCATTAGGGCAATTAGGGGAGAAACTACGATACTCATCCCTTCCATAATGACCGATGGAAGTTGATAACAAATAGACTTTCCACCTCCAGTAGGCATCAAAACTAAGGCGTCATTTTTTGATAAAACAGTTTGAATAATTTCTTCCTGAAGTAGTCGGAAATCATTGAAGCCAAAGTTTTTTTTGAGCGATGCTTTTAGTGTAGGCAATTGCATTGTAGAGGTGTTTCTATGTTTAATGAGGGAAATTACGAATATTCTCTTGATCCTAAATTGTACAAAACGTAAGTAATGGTAAAATAGTTAGACAAAAACGTGTATTATGTTACAAACCAAAGTGAAGGTAGCCTTTACCTTTGCCAAAAATTAATTAGAACCATGACAGAGTTATTAACAAAAGAAACGTTCCAAAGTAAGGTATTTAACTTTGAAAAAAATAAAGATTGGAAATTTGAAGGTGATAAGCCTTGTATTATTGATTTTTATGCAGACTGGTGCGGTCCGTGTAAAACGCTTGCTCCCATTCTAGAGGAATTAAGCAATGAGTATGGAGGTAAAATCAATATTTATAAAGTAGATACAGAAAAAGAACAAGAACTTTCTGGAATGTTTGGAATTCGTTCCATTCCTTCAATTCTTTTTGTTCCTATGGATGATCAGCCACAAATGGCAGCAGGAGCATTGCCAAAGGCTCAGCTTGAAAAAGTAATTGCAGACGTACTAAAAATAGAAAAATAGGTTTTAACTCGCACATAAATCCTTAACTAATTTTTTTAGTGTTTTAAAGCCGTATTTTCATTGAGAGAATACGGTTTTTTTTGAAAAAGATTATTTTAAGTAGAAAAAAAAGACCTGACTTTGAAATATTTGATTATATTTGTTGTAACAAACATAGTGATAACATAAAAACAAACACAAATGATCAAAGTAATTTTTAAAGCGATTTTTATAATGTCGTTATTTTTTAATCAAATTACCTTAGCTCACGAAGTTAAAAAGAATATCAACACAGAAAAAAGCACTATAGAATGGCATGGGAAATCGCTTTCAGGAGCCCATGAAGGTCTAGTAAGCTTAACAAGTGGATTTTTAAAAATGGACCATGGACGTATTTCAGGAGGAAGTTTTGTAGTTGATATGCCAAGTCTTCATGCAACAGATTTAAAAGGAGAATGGCTTGATAAATTAAATGGACACCTAAAAAATGATGACTTTTTTGGAGTTGATAAATACCCGACGTCAAAATTAGTTTTCAAGACCGTGAAAAAAATAGATGATCACTCTTATGATATCATAGCGGATCTTACGATAAAAGGGCACACAGAAGAAGTTTCATTTGTGCTAAGAACTGTAGAAGGTGGCGCAAACGCCAACTTGAGAATCAACCGTACTAAGTATGGAATTAAATACGGATCGGGAACATTTTTTGACAACCTAGGAGATAAAACGATAGATGATTACTTTACACTTAAAGTACATTTAGCTTACTAAAAATACAACTCAAAAGTAACCTGTACACAACCAACCCCAACCAGGGAAAAAACGCTATCGAGCCTCGATAGCGTTTTTTATTTATTGCATTTTAAAACAAGCAAAAACATAATTCTGTACTCCTCCCGAAGGAGTTATATGGTCATAGCCAAAGTGCTCTATAAGCTTCATTTCTGGTTCAAAAAGACTTTGGAGTTTTTCTATAGAATATTGTTTTATGGGTAAACCACTACATTTTGTGGGCCCTTGCTCAGAAAATGTTCCTAAAAAGAAATAGCCCTCTTTTTTAAGATGATTCTTTACTGTGTTTACATAGTTTGTAATGTCTTTTTCTTCTGTAAGAAAATGAAAAGAAGCTCGATCATGCCACGCATCATAAGGATTAGATGGATGAAACGAAGCACTGTTTTCTACAATCCAATTTACTTGATTGCTCTTGTTGTCTAGTCGTTTTTGAGCTCGAGCAATAGCATCTGAGCTGATATCCAAAACACTGATATTCTTAAACTGTTTTTCCAGTAAAAAGTCCACTAAAAAACTATCTCCACCACCGATATCAATAATGTGAGCATCGTGTTTGATTTGATATTTTTCAAAAAAATCTAAAGAGATTTTAGGTTTTTTTTGATACCATCCTACTTGTTCAAAAGCTTTTGTTTGGTAAATATGATCCCAATATTCTTTTTTGTTCATAGACTGTTTTTTTACTTTAACCTTTGATTTATAAGAATCGCAAAAAGATATTTTTTTAATGAGCTTCTAACCAGTTCTGCCCTTCATTTACATCAACAATTAAAGGAATGCTGAGTTTTAAAACGCCTTCCATGACCTCTTGTATCTTCTTGGCAAAATCTTCTGCAATTTCTTCAGACACATCAAAAACCAATTCATCATGTACCTGAAGAATCATTAAAGCATCATATTGCTCTTTTTCGATCACTTTCTGTATTTCAATCATGGCAATTTTAATCAAATCGGCAGCAGAACCTTGAACGGGAGCATTTACGGCATTTCTTTCGGCATGAGCTCTTACAACAGCATTTCGAGAATGAATATCTCTTAAGATTCTTCGTCTATTAAAAATTGTTTCAACAAATCCTGTATCTCTGGCAGTATTCACCATTTCCCCAATATATTCCTTGAGTCTTGGGAAGGTGTTGTAATAATTTTGAATCAGTTCTTTACTTTCTTTTCGGCTCAAATCTGTTTGTTCGCTCAAGCCAAATGCAGAAACACCATATATGATTCCAAAATTTACCGTTTTTGCATAAGATCGGTAGGTTCTAGTAACTTCATCTAGGGGAACATTAAATAACCTTGAAGCTGTGGAAGCATGAAAATCTGAACCTTCATTAAAGGCTTTAATCATTTCAGGGTCTTGGCTCATGTGGGCAATTAGTCTGAGTTCAATTTGAGAATAATCGGCAGCCAATAATACTCTGTTTTTAGTTCTTGGAACAAAAGCTTCTCTCACTTTTCTTCCATCTTCTGTACGGACAGGGATATTTTGAAGGTTTGGGTTTGTAGAACTCAATCTTCCCGTAGCCGCCACAGTTTGACGATAATTGGTGTGTATTTTCTGTGTTTCTGGATGTATCAGTTTTGGAAGTGCATCCACATATGTAGAAAGTAATTTTTGAACGCCACGGAATTCAAGAATCTTTTCAATAATTGGGTGTTTTGCCTTTAATTTTAATAGAACAGGTTCTGCAGTAGAATATTGCCCCGATTTTGTTTTTTTAGCTTTTGCATCAAGTTGAAGCTTATCAAAAAGAATAACCCCTAGTTGCTTTGGTGAGGCGATATTAAAATCTTCCCCTGCCATTTCGATAATTTCTTTACTCAGTTCTGTAGATTTTGCACTGAGTTTTTTAGATTGTAGCGTGAGATTATCGGTATCTAGATGAACGCCATTCCATTCTATAGTTGCCAGTACTTTTACCAGTGGCATTTCTATTTCTTCAAAAAGTTTTTGGAGCTTTTGATCTTTTATTTTTTCTTCAAGGATATTTCCTATTTGGCAAACGGCATCCACAGTGCTCAATCCATAATTTTGTCTGGCTTCTTGGTCAATATCTCTAAAATTAACATCCTTAAAAGATTTTTTACCTACTAATTCTTCTAATGTAGTTAAATCTTGATTGAGATATAAACCAGCCAACCTTTCTAGATCATGTTTCATATCTGGTTCCAAGAGGTAATGTGCAATTTCTGTATCAAAAATATTATCACCCAATAAAATATCATATTTCCTAAATACCTGAATATCATACTTCATTTTAAAAGAAAAACGCTTGATCCAGTTATAACTTAATATTGGTTTGATTCTTCTTAAAAGGACTTTACATTCCTCTTGATTTTCAGGAAAAGGAAGGTAGAATGCGTTTCCTGCTTGTGCAGAAAAACTGATTCCTACAATTTCTGCATCTATTGGGTTGAGACTTGAGGTATCTAATTGAAAAGCATATTTTTTATACTTAAAAAGATATTCTATCATCTCATTGAGCATCTCATCATTCTCAATAATTTTATAAGAAGCCGTATTTAAGTTTGGTGTTTCAGTGATGTCTTGATTATCTTCGGTTTCTGTTTCAAACTGAGAAAATAAATCGGGTTGAGCAACAATTTTTGTCTTTTGGGTTTGAATCCCTTTGCTTCCTATTGTTCCGTTTTTTACATCAGAAAGACTGATTTGGAGTCTTTTTGCGCTCGAGTAAAATTCTAATTCTTTAAAAAGACTACTTAAAGCAGTTTTGTCATATTCTTCTCTCAGGAAATCTTCCAGTTTAAACTCATGAGGAACATCGGTTTTTATGGTTGCCAACTCTTTCGAAAGATAAGCCAACTCTTTATTTGCGATGACTTTTTCTTTTTGTTTTCCTTTGAGTTCTTCAACATTTTCATACAATCCGTCGAGGTTGTTATAGAGTGCCAAAAGTTTTTTGGCGGTTTTTTCTCCCACACCAGGTATCCCAGGGATATTATCTGAGGAATCGCCCATCATGGCAAGAAAATCAATTACTTCAATACAGTTTTTTACCCCAAATTTTTCTCGAACTTCATCTTCTCCCCATATTTCTACACCTTTCCCCATTCTTGCGGGTTTGTACATAAATACATTTGGGCGAATAAGCTGTGCATAATCTTTATCGGGTGTCATCATAAAGATATCAAGATCTTCTCTAGCGTATTCCCATGCCAAGGTTCCTACAATGTCATCTGCTTCAAAACCTGGTTTTTTGATCACAGGAATTTTCATGGCATCTAATAAAGAGAAAATTCTAGGTATCGCCACTTGAATTCCTTCAGGCATGGCTTCTCTATTGGCTTTGTAGGCTTCATATTGTTCATGCCTAAAAGTAGGACCCGAAGTATCAAAAGCCACTCCGATATATTTAGGATTTTCTTTTTCTAAAACATCTAAAAGCGTGTTCATAAATCCAAAAACTGCCGAAGTATTCTCACCTTTAGAGCTTATTCTAGGATTTTTTGCAAAAGCAAAATAAGAACGATAAATTAATGCAAAGGCATCAAGAATAAAGAATTTCTCTTTTTGATTTTCCATTGGGAAAAGTATTTTTTCTATTGAAGAAGCAAGTTAAGAGATATTTTTTTAAAGCAAATAAAAAGCTTGAATTCTGGTAGGGGTATATTTACTTATGTCGTTTTTATAAAGTTTGTGGAGTCGATATATAGGTATTTAATCATATCAATTGTAATTGATATTTACTCATGGTGAGGCGTAGCGTAGTATTGAATTACCAGAAAATTTGAGTGTAGTGTCTGAATATGTGTATGTAATTGTAATGGTTAACTTTGTGAAAGTTGTCAATGTACAAATAAGCTGAAAATTATTTGTAATTTATCTCATCGATGAGAAACGAGAAGTTTTGTTGAATAAAATTATTGATTTCTTTAGTGTATTCATTTGAAGAGTCAGTAAGGTAGATGATTTCATAGAGATTTTTATACTCTTTATGTTCTGGAGTACCATATTTTGGTTTATGATCAACTTGTTGCAGGAATGTTTGAAGATTGCGATTATGTTCGTTCATTAATCCATTAAATTTAATACAAGTATCATGAAGCTCGCGACCGTAATACGCTTCAGCAGTAGCTAGTAACTCCAAGAATTCATTTTGATATAAGATATAATGTTCATAGCGTTGAGAAAATTTTTCTTTTAATCTATCGCTTTCTTTTATGTTTTCAGGAGGGCTACTTAGGTCGTATCGTGATCGTATCCTTTCCATTTCATTTCTTAATTTATAAATCGAAGAAAGTAATTTGGCGGCGAATTCACTTTTTCTTTTAAGTAATGATTCTTTTTTCCACTTGTGAAATCCTTTAATGATGAAAATTGTGGAAATTATTGCGCTAATTATAAGTATTATGTCTTTTATAATTGACACTGCAGTACTTGCGTCATTGAAGAGCTAAAATGTATTTCTATCATGAAAAAAAGCGTTTGTTAAAGATATTAAAATTACTTTAATCTTCATATTTTCTATGAGCCAGCAATGAATTTTTTCTGAAAGCTCCATCAAAAAATATCAAGCATAAAAAAAGCACTTGAAAAATCAAGTGCTTTTAAATCAGAGCGGGAAACGGGACTCGAACCCGCAACCCTCAGCTTGGAAGGCTGACGCTCTACCAATTGAGCTATTCCCGCCTGTGTTTTTGTCGCCAAAAAGATGTGAAAATTGTGGTGGGAGCAGGATTCGAACCTGCGAAGGCGTAGCCAACGGATTTACAGTCCGTCCTCGTTGACCGCTTGAGTATCCCACCTCAAGTATTATTCACTATTTCAAAAAGAGCCGATGAAGGGACTCGAACCCCCGACCTGCTGATTACAAATCAGCTGCTCTAGCCAGCTGAGCTACATCGGCATTGCTCTTTAGCGGTGGCAAATATAAGCCAAGAATTCAATAAAACAAGGAGGTGAATGCTTTTTTTTTGATAAAAATATTTGTTTTTTACCTAATTAAAAGAAAACCAAATATTTATTGATTACTATTTTTTTTAGGGATTAATTTATTTTTTTGAAACAAGTCTTTTTAAGACTAAAAAAACCGTTTGCAAGAAAAAATAAATCACTAAATTTGTTCAATTATTTACCCTATAAAAATAAACAATATGAATTTCGAATTAACGGAAGAACATAAAATGATTCAGGAAGCTGCAAGAGATTTTGCACAAGCTGAATTATTACCAGGAGTTATTGAAAGAGATGAGAATGCAACTTTCCCACATGAGCAAATCAAAAAAATGGGAGAGCTAGGTTTTCTTGGTATGATGGTAGATCCACAATATGGTGGTGGAGGAATGGATACCATTTCTTATGTATTGGCAATGGAAGAAATTGCTAAAGTAGATGCTTCTGCGGCTGTTGTAATGTCTGTTAACAATTCATTGGTTTGTTGGGGACTCGAAACTTTTGGATCTGAAGAGCAAAAGCAAAAATATCTTAAGCCATTGGCTTCGGGAGAAATTATTGGTGCTTTTTGTTTGAGCGAACCAGAGGCAGGATCAGATGCTACTTCACAAAGAACTACGGCTATTGATAAAGGAGATCATTACTTGGTAAACGGAACAAAAAACTGGATTACTAATGGATCTACTGCTTCTGTTTATTTAGTCATTGCACAAACAGATACAGATAAAGGACACCGAGGAATCAATGCTTTGATTATTGAAAAAGATACTCCAGGATTTACTGTGGGTGTAAAAGAAAATAAAATGGGAATTCGTGCATCAGATACTTGTTCTTTGATGTTTAACGATGTAAAGGTGCCTAAAGAAAATAGAATTGGAGAAGATGGATTCGGATTCAAATTCGCAATGAAAACGTTAGCAGGTGGGCGAGTAGGAATCGCTTCTCAAGCTTTAGGAATTGCTTCTGGAGCACTAGATCTTTCTGTAGCTTACGCAAAGGAAAGAGAAGCTTTTGGAAAACCAATTGCACAGCATCAAGCAATTGCTTTTAAACTTGCAGATATGGCTACAGAGGTAGATGCTGCACGTTTGCTGTGTTTAAAAGCGGCTTATGACAAAGACCATAATCTAGATTATGGAAAGTCTTCGGCAATGGCTAAACTATATGCTGCTGAAAAAGCAATGGCGATTACTACAGAGGCTGTACAAATCCATGGTGGATATGGATACGTAAGAGAATATCACGTAGAAAGAATGATGAGAGATGCAAAAATCACTCAAATCTATGAAGGAACTTCTGAAATTCAGAAAATTGTAATTTCTAGATCTGTTTTATCAGAATAGTCTAGATTCTAGTTTAGAAAAATAAGCATCGGAATTGTATTTCGGTGCTTTTTTTTTGCCCATAATTGTCATTCAGAGAAAATATCTTGAACAGGGTGAAACTACATTTTTTACAAAAAAAAAAAAATCAGACTTAAGTCTGATTTTGAGATATTAGGGGATTAATCAAAGTTCAATCCTCACTTTGCTTTCAATAATCGTTTTTACGAAATTAATAAAGAAAGTAACCTTTTTGTCTTTTTGGGAAACTGGATTATCAGCAACAAAATCTTCTTCAATAATGGCATCTACCACTTCTTCTGTTTTTTGGTCAAAAGCGGAGTTGATATTCCACATCAAGAAAGCCATAATTGCTAAAATGAATGGATAAAATAACCGTTTATTTTTTTGATTCTTGTTCATTATCTGATACTAATAAGGCAAATTTAACAAAAATTTACTCAATAGCAATGAATTACGACCAAAATGGTTTTTTGAAAGTCCAGTGGTATTTTTTGATAGTAGAAAATTATTTTTTCTCAATGAGTCTAAAAGCTTGACTCATTTTTTTATTATAGATTAATAAAATAAAAAATGCAACGGTAATTGCGGAGTCAGCAATATTGAAAATATAGCGAAAAAACTCGTAATAAGAACCTCCCACAAAGGGAATCCAATTAGGAAGTGTTCCTTCCCAAAGCGGAAACGAAAGCATATCGACTACTTTTCCATACAGAAAGCTAGAATAACCTTCGGAGCTTGTAAAATTTGCTAAACTAAAGGGGGTACTTTCGGTAAAGAGAACACCATAGAACATTCCGTCTAAGATATTTCCGATGGCACCAGCCAATACCATGCTAAATGCAGTGGTGATAATCCCAGGAGCATTCTTTTGATACATTTTCCTAAGTAGCCAGATAAGTCCTCCTATCATTACAATTCTGAAGAGACTTAACACGATTTTAGGAAGAAACTCTGTTCCGAAAGCCATTCCGTTGTTTTCCACAAAGTGAATGTGAAACCAATCTAGAATAACGATTTTTTCATGGAGCAACATCTGGGTTTTCACCCAAATTTTGCTCAACTGATCTACCAATAAAATGGCTATAACTATCCACCAAGTTTTTTTCAAAATAATTTATCCTCTCATGTTTTTAGCTTCAATACTCATGGTAGCGTGAGGTACAAGTTTCAAGCGTTCCTTTTGTATGAGCTTTTTGGTTACTTTACAAATCCCGTAGGTTTTGTTTTCTATTCTGATAAGGGCAAGTTCAAGGTCTCTGACAAATTTTTCCTGTCTTGCAATAAGAATTGAGTTGTTTTCTTTGGCAAGTGTTCCTGCACCATCTTCATAAGAATTGGCTGATGAATAAGTATCATTTGTTCCGTTTTCTTGAACGAAGGCACCTTTTAATATTCTAATATCATTTTTTGCTGAATCAATCTTACTGTTAATTAATTCTTTAAACTCTTGTAGTTCTGCATCTGAATAACGTAATCTCTCTCCCATAATTCATAAATTTTAACTGTTTTACACTTTCGATACATTCAGATAAATTTTGTATCCGTCTATATCGAGTTCTATTCCGTTTTCTAATGTATTTTCAAAAATAATATCATTAGCAAGAACTTCATCCGCAATATATTTGCCAAAATTGTCCACAGACTTCTTTAACTGTTCTTCTTTTTGAAATTTAACTATTATTTTATCAGTAAGTTCTAGGTCCATATCCTTACGGATATTTTGAATTCTATTGATAATATCTCTTGCCAATCCTTCTTCTTTCAAGGCATCTGTGAGGGTAATGTCTAGTGCTACGGTAAGTCCTTCTACTGTAGCTACACTCCACCCTGGGATATCTTTGGTTTGGATTTCTACGTCCTCTAGGCTAAGTTCAATGTTTTCTCCTCCGACTTCTAATGTAATTGCTCCGTTTTGTTCAATGGTTTGGATATCTTCTTGATTCATCCCATTTACTTTTTGAGCAATGTTTTTCATTTGTTTTCCAAATTTTGGACCCAGTGCCTTAAAGTTCGGTTTGATATTTTTTACCAATACATTGTTGTTATCTTCCAACAGTTCAATATCCTTAATATTCACTTCCGAAAGAATGATATTTCTCATTTCGAGAAGGATTTCTTTAGCTCTAGGATTATCTATTGGAATCATCACCTTTTGAAGCGGTTGTCTTACTTTTAGTTTCTCTTTTTGACGAAGAGATAGGATGAGTGAGCAGGTCTTTTGAGCAAATTGCATTTTTTCTTCCAGACTTTTATCAATCCACGATTCGTTAGGTACAGGAAAATCTGCTAAATGCACAGAATCTTGGGCATTTTTGTTTCCTACGTTGCTCAAGTCTTGATACAGTCTATCGAAATAGAAAGGAGCGATAGGCGAAGAGATAATTGCCAAATTTTCTAAGCAAGAGTAAAGTGTTTGGTAGGCAGATATTTTATCTTGATTATATTCTCCTTTCCAAAATCTTCTTCTGTTAAGTCGTACATACCAGTTGCTGAGCTTGTCATTCACAAAGTCATTGATTGCTCTGGCTGCAAGAGTAGGTTCAAACTGCTTGAAGTAGTTATCTACTGTTTGGATCAAGGTTTGAAGTTCTGATAAAATCCAACGATCCATTTCTGGTCTTTCTTCATGTTTTACCATTTCTTCGTCCATGGCAAATCCATCAAGATTTGCATAAAGTGCAAAGAAAGAATAGGTATTATGAATCGTTCCGAAAAGTTTTCTTTGTACTTCTGTGATACCTTTTTTATCAAATTTTAGATTATCCCAAGGTTGTGCATTAGAAATCATATACCAACGTGCAGCATCGGGTCCAAATTCTTCAAATACTTCAAAAGGATCGACCACATTTCCTTTAGATTTAGACATTTTATTACCTTTTTCATCTAAAACTAAACCATTAGAAACTACGTTTTTATATGCAACGCTTCCTTTTACGATGGTAGAAATGGTGTGCAAAGTATAGAACCAACCTCTAGTTTGATCCACTCCTTCGGCAATAAAATCTGCAGGATAATTTTCATTGTTATCAATGAGTTCTTTGTTCTCAAAAGGGTAGTGCCATTGAGCAAATGGCATAGAACCTGAGTCAAACCAAACGTCAATTAAGTCTGGGTCTCTTCTAAGTTCTGTTCCTTTATTTGAAACCAAAACAATTTTATCTACAATATGTTTATGTAAATCTACTTTTGCGTAGTTATCTTTAGACATATCACCTACCACAAAATTTGCAAATGGATCTTCTGTCATCAATCCTGCCGAAATAGATTTTTGAATTTCCTCTTTAAGGTTTTCTATAGAATCTATAATGATTTCTTCACCAGTTTCGGCATTTCTCCAGATAGGGAGAGGTATTCCCCAGTAGCGAGATCTTGAAAGATTCCAGTCGTTTGCTTCTTTGAGCCAATTTCCAAAACGACCTTCTCCTGTAGCTTTTGGCTTCCAGTTGATCGTTTCGTTAAGAGAAACCAATTCTTCTCTCACCTCTGGTACTTTAATAAACCAAGAATCTAATGGATAATAGAGAATGGGTTTATTGGTTCTCCAACAATGTGGATAGTTGTGATTATATTTTTCTACTTTAAAAGCCCTATTTCTTTCTTTAAGCTCTATAGCAAGTTGAACATCAATTGATTTTTCTGGAGCTTCTCCTTCAGGATAATATTCATTTTTCACAAACATATTGGAATAGTTACCCATTCCATCCACAAATTTTCCTTGAAGGTTGACCAAAGGAATTAACTCATCTTTTTCATCCTTAATCAACATAGCAGGAACTCCTGCCTCTTTGGCAACTTGCGCATCATCTGCTCCAAAAGTGGGAGCAATATGTACGATCCCTGTACCGTCTTTAGTTGTAACAAAATCACCTGAAATGACTCTAAAAGCCTCCTCAGGGTTTTCTGCAGGTTGTTGGAAATCGAAGAGTTGATGATATTTAATTCCAACTAAGTCAGCTCCTTTGCAAGAAGTGTGAATATAATAAGGAATCTTTTTATCTCCAGATTGGTAAGCGTTTAATTCTTCGGCACTTTCAACGGCTTTATACTTTTTAGAGAATTGATAATTAATCAACTCTGTAGCCAAAACCAAAAATACTTTTTCGTGAGTATATTGGTTAAAAGTTTCGATAAGTGTATAATCTATTTTTTTCCCAACTGCCAAGGCTGTGTTTGAAGGAAGTGTCCAAGGTGTGGTTGTCCAGGCTAAGAAAAAGATATTTTCTGAAATATTTCTAAGCTGTTCTGGAAGCGTTTCTGGAAGTGTTTCAAACTGAGCGACCACCGTAGTATCCGAAACGTCTTTGTAACAACCTGGTTGATTGAGTTCATGGGTACTCAAACCCGTTCCCGCAGCAGGAGAATAAGGTTGTATTGTATAACCTTTATACATCAACCCTTTTTTATACACTTGTCCCAATAACCACCACACAGACTCCATGTATTTAGAATCATAAGTGATGTATGGATCAGACATATCTACCCAATACCCCAGTTGGCGTGTAAGATTGTTCCATACGTCGGTATAACGCATGACACTTTCTTTACACTTTTGATTGTATTCAATCTCCGATATTTTGGTTCCAATATCTACCTTTTTGATTCCAAGTTCTTTCTCAACACCCAGTTCTACAGGAAGACCATGAGTGTCCCATCCTGCTTTTCTTCTTACTTGATATCCTTTGAGTGTCTTGTATCTACAGAAAATATCTTTGATACTTCTTCCCATGGCATGGTGAATTCCCGGTAAACCATTTGCAGATGGAGGACCTTCAAAAAACACATAAGGCTTGTTGGAATCCTTCTCAGAAACCGAACGTTTGAAGATCTCATTTGCATCCCAATATTTCAGGATCTCTTGTGAAAGATTAGGAAGGTTAATAGACTTGTAGGTAGTATATTGTTTTTTCATCATCGTCAATTTGATACAATTGTGCGAATTTAACCCAATTTCTGCATTAAGACAACTTGTTTTCTTTTTGAAAATATCTGTGTTTTAGAAAAGGTTTTTTTGTATCGTTCTAGTTTTGAACAAAAAGAGCATTCATTATTCCATAATCCGGATTAAAAAAACATTGCATTTGTATAAAAAATGGTATCTTTACGGGTAAAATTTTTTTTTCTTATGAACAATTTTCGGTTTGTCAGTTTATTGATTTTTAGTTTAGTATTTCAATTTTCGGATGCTCAATTAGCAAATAACCCTTGGAGTGATATTGGACCTCACGAGGTTTTTCGAAAGAGTAATAATGGTGCTACACTAAAATCTGTTTCGAGTTTAGGGAATATTTCCACCTTTAGCCAGTCTATTTCCAACCCCAATGTACTTTATGCAGGAAGTGAAGTAGGAGCCGTATTCAAAACCATTGATAAAGGTTTGAATTGGAGCTCTATTGAGGATCACGTGTTTGATTTTGGGGCAGTAAAATCTATAAAAATAGCACCTAGTACAAGTGCAGTAGTTTATATTGGTTTTTTAAATAAAGTTTATAAAACTGCCAATGGAGGAATTAACTGGACAATGGTTTTGGATGTACCAAATGATACCATCAACGCCATAGAAATTCATCCTTCAAATCCCAATAAAGTATTTATTGCAGGAACTTTTGGAATTAAAAAAACAAGTGATGGTGGAAACCTTTGGGATGATCTTGCAACTGTAGAATGTTGGGACATAAAAATAGGTACAGGGAGTTCTTCTACTCTTTTTGCCGCCATTACAGATACAAATAGAAACACCACCTATATCCATAGATCTTATGATGAAGGGAACACTTGGAGTAAAAGATGGTTTGGTTGGTTTTTTCCAAAAACGGGAACGGCAAAAAATAATTTCGGAGCAAGAATTGCGGTAACCAAAGCGGATACTAATAGAATCTATGCCATTTTATTAGGTGACGAAAATGATTTCACGAACGATAATGGTTTTATAGGAATCTATCGTTCTACAAATGGCGGAAACTCATGGGCAACTCCTTTTGATGGAAACTTAAATGGAAATCCTGATAATCAGCCAGGAGGTCCATATTTTGGAGGACATTGGTGTTTTACAGGGTCAGATACAAACGGAATGAGGGCAAGTGATGGTTTTCGTAGTTTGGATATCGAAGCATCTGATGTGAACGAAGATCATTTAATGATCGGAGCAACTAATTTGTTTAAAAGTACCGATGGAGGTGTAACATACTCACTTAACGGAGGAACTTTATGTAATGGTTGTACAGAAAATAATCAATCCATTAATATCCATCAAATTGAAATGAATGATCAAGATGTTTGGGTAAGCTCAGATGGAGGTATAGATTTGTATGACACGAGCTTTGTTCATCAAAGTGCGAGAAGTAAAGGATTAAATGTAAGTGAATTCATTAGCTTTGATCAAGGATGGAATCATCCAACACTTGCAGGAGGAAGAAAAAACGGACATTTAGTAGTTCACAACTCTGGATTTGGAGATAATGTATATGCTCAAATAGAAGGAAGAGAGACCGATTTTGTACATATAGATAAAGTTACAGGAAATAAAGTTTATCATAATATTGATGGAACACCAGGATTAGCCCTTTCAAATTCTATTCAAAATGCGACTTCAAATATTGAGAATTTTGATAAAACATCGAATACTTATCCAGACCTTTTAGCAGATGGAACAGCTGAAGTTCACCCATTATTTGGACATATTGTTTATATCACCGATAATCAAGATCTATACAAAAGTATAGATGGAGGAGAATCTTTCTTGAGGGTTCACCAATTTGGTAGTTTGCCCAATAGACCCATTTCTTCTTTTAAAATGTCTAATGTGAATCCTGATACCATGTTTGTGACACAGCAAGATAGCGGAAAAACAATTTTGTGGCGTTCTGAAAACGGTGGAGATGATTGGATAACTATTGCGTTTCAACTTGATGATGAACCTCATGTGTATCTTGATATTGATGAAGACGACAATATCTTTGCCCTAGCTTCTACTAATGGACTTAGTTCTGCAAAAGTGCTCGTGAGTAGTGATTACGGAATTACATGGTCGAATATTACACATTCAGGTTTGGGGAACGATACCCTAATTGATATTGAAGTCCAAAAAGGAACAAACCAAGGGGTTTATATAGCTTCCAAGAAGGATATATTCTATATCAATAATAATATGACCGTTTGGCAAAAACTGACAGACGGACTACCTAAGAATTTTAGAGTGAATAAGATACTACCTTTTTATTCGGGGAATAAACTCCGTGTGGCAGGAAACCGTGGGATATGGGAAAGAAACCTTTTTGAACCTTCGCAACCCGTATCTTTACCAATCACCACATTGATCAATGATAATTGCGATTCTTTAGAATATCGTTTCGATGATATGTCAACACTCAATCATACCAATGCTACTTGGACTTGGAATTTCCCAGGAGCTTCAAAAACATTTGGAACTAATCAAAAGTCTGCTAGAGCCGTTTACTATAACGGAGGTGTTTACACAGCTTCTCTCACAGTCTCAAATAATTTTGGGACGAGTTCAAATTCTATGGTTGACTTGATAAAATATGATGACTCATATTGTGAGCCACTCGAAGAGCCATTAAACGCATTAAAAACAAATTATGCAAATGAAGTAAGATGTTTGGATCATAATTATGACGAAATTATTAGTGATTTTACCTTTACAGGTTGGTTTAAACCCACCTCAAACGCGTTTAGTGGAACAACGATTTTTTCTTTTAGAACTCAGGCTGACACAAATCTTGAATATCGTTTAAGAATAGGACAAGGAAACAATATTCAATTGACATGGGAAGATCAGGTTTTCTTAACGAATATGCCTTATGTGAAAAACCGTTGGAACTTTATCGCATTTAGCGTAGGAGACACCGCACTTACTATTTATCATAACGAAAGAAAACAGAGCTTTAATCACGTCAACGGATCCTTTAAAATTAAAGATATTGCTTTAGGACGAAATTTTGAATTTTATTCTTTTAGAGGACTATTAGATGAATTTAAATTCTGGAGAAAAACACTTACAGAAGCCGATATCAAACTCAATAGACACTTGATTCAAACCAATATTTTGACGAATGACTTGATTATGTATCATCAGTTTAATGGAATAGGTAAAGGAACTTTCTATGATTTAAAAAGGAACTTTAATTTTGAAATTTCCAAAAATGCTGAAATGGTAGAGTCTGATGCACCCGTTGGACCAGGAGTTAGTTTTAAAATGAATATAACAGGACCCGGAGATTTTAACTTTTTGGGAACAGGATGTGAACTCAAATTTCCTACGTCAAGCCCTTATCCTGATGGAGAAATTGTGGTTTCTAAAATCAATATTCCACCTTCGAAAATACCAACAGGAATGTATAAAATATCTGATAGTTATTGGATTATCAATAATTATGGAGACAACGAATCCTTTAACAAGATTGCAAAAATAACATTGAGAGCTGTCCCAAATCTTTCTCATATTCCTGATAATACGAATTTGAAATTATACCAAAGAGATCGAAATGCTGATAAAGCAGCTGCTTGGACTAAAAAGAAAGATAATGCAACTAGTTATGATGTAAGTCTTAACACCGTTGTTTTTGAGGATTCTGAGATAAACACAGGTGGGCAAATCTTTTTAGCAACGCTTATTCCTGGTTTAGATATCAAGGAAATATTGTCTCAAGATAAGCAAGGCAAAATCAATATATATCCGAATCCTATTAGCCAAGGAGAACTATTGAATTTTGATTTGAATGATCAAGAAGTAGAATCTATACAAGTTTTTGATGTACAAGGTAGAGTAGTGGATTATCAAAAAATGAATCTGGAGTCCCCTTTTTATAACACCTCTAAGTTGGAAAAAGGAATATACTTTATTCAGCTTTCTACAAATTCTAAGACCCTATTCTCTAAAGTTGTTGTCCAGTAAAATAAATGGATAACTCTTATAAAATCTGCGATGTTTCAAAAAAAATACTATTTTTGAAACATCGCTTTTTGTTTTGTTATAATAAGTATTTTGTTCAGTACATTTTATTCTTTTTCAGAATAAGTGCTATATTTAAAAAATTATCATAGAATTCAATGAATACAAATTTTTTCTTAATCTTTTTCCTATTATTTCTGAATATTGATATTCAGAGTTTTGCCTGTGATTCTTTAAAGGTTAAATTGAATTTAGGGAAATTTGAAAACTTGTTAAACAAAGATCAAGGGCTTGTTTCCAAGGAAGATAGTGTGATTTTAAATCAGCTTTATGAGGATATAGTACCCTGTATAAACGCCGTAGATTTTAGCCTTGCGAATAGAATTAAAAAATCTCAGTTTGGTTTTTCTGAAAAGTTTCAGGATTATGATCAGATTAAATCATTGTGTGAGTCCTTGGTGAATGACACTGTTTTTGTAGCTTACTTGGTAGAAAATGATGCTCTTGGTTCTATTGGTTTTTGGGCTGAGAAGCAATCAGATCAAGCTTTAGTGAACCAATTAATAGGAACTGTAGAATCTCTTTTTGAGGGAGAAAGGAGTAAAAACCTTGAGCTGATGTTTGCAAATCATTATTATATTTCTCATTTGCAGGTAAGTATTGGAGATTATCAGTCAGCAATAAACACTTGTTTGAAAACTGTTGATATCGTCAAATTATTAAAAATGAAGCCCGAAGAGGAGGCCTATATTTATCAAAACATCGCTTATATTTATTACAAAAGAGATATTTTAGATTCTGCACTTTATTATATGCAAAGAACTTCTAAAATTATCAATAAAGCACTTCAAACTGTTGAACCAACGGACACAGTAAGACAACGTATTTTATCTGCCGATATTGATGATAGTAAGGGTAAAATGGCTAGAATTAGCCTAAAGCTAAAAGAGTATGAAGGACTTGCTCCCATCTTCAAAAAAGAACTCAAGACGCATATTTTATTAAAGAGTGTGCATCCTGAAAAAATTGCATTATTAAATATATCCGAGACCTATGTAGGGATGCAAGAATTCGATTCTGCATTTTTGTATTTGGATAAATTTATGAGTAAAAAGGATCATTGTGCAAACTGTAAAAAGCGCTATTATGAAATCCAATCGAATGCTTATGTGGAGCTTGGACAAATGGATTCTGCAAAAATTGCTTTTAGAAAACAGATGCAAATATCAGACTCTATTCAGCGGGAAGCTAAGGGGAATATGGGTTATAAAGTTTTGATGGATAGAAGGTTAGATTTTGTAGATCATCTTACAAAGCTTTATGAGACAGAAAAAAAGAGCCATTTATTAGCAAGAGGAGTTGTGGTACTGCTTTTAATGATTCTATTTATTCTTGTGTATTTTATTTATCGTTTACGAAAAAAGAATGCCAATATTTTCAGACAAAAAAACTATATAAATAAAGCGTTAAGAGAAAAAACATTTTTATTACAAGAAGTTCATCATAGAGTGAATAATAATCTACAATTGATGAGTAGTATTTTCTATCTTGATAGTTTAAAATATGAAAATTCAGTGATTTCAGAGTTTTTAAATACCAACCAAAGTAAAATATTTGTTCTTTCTTTGGCTCATTCGATGCTGGGCGAAAACAACGAGATTAGTCGTGTGTCTGTAAATACTTATATAGAAAAACTGATAAAATATTTTGAAAGAAGTGTGGATGTTGAAATAGATTTTACAATAGATGCCGAGGAAAACTTCTTAATTGATGACATTACAACACTAGGGTTGTATATCAATGAATTGTTATATATGTCTTTGAGTCATATCTACAATACAGAACATGTAAAGATTAAGATTGAAATTGAGAAAGAAGAAAATGGGCAGTTTTACTTTTTAGAATATACAGATGATTATACCTTCCAAAGATTTGATGTTGAGGGCGGTTTGATCAAGTTGCTCAATGAGGCTATTCGTGGAGAGCTTGTTGAAAATGAGGTGTTTGATACAGGTAGGATTTGTAAGCTAAAACTTAAATACGGGGATAATCTTCATGCCTCATAATTAGATCTTTTAGAAGATTTTGATATGAACTTCTTCTATTACATTGGTGCTTACTTTTATGGCGGTGATTTCAATATCGTTTACGAATAAGGTTTCCCCCTCTTCAGGTATTTTCTCTAATAAGATTGACATAAGTCCCCCGAGTGTTTCGTATTCATCGGATTCTGGTAAATTCCACTCATATTCTTGATTAAGGTAGTCAATTTCATGCCTTGCAGAGAGCAGATATTCATTTTCATTTACTTGTTTTTCAAGAATCATTTCTTGGTCGTGTTCATCTTCAATTTCTCCTATCAATTCTTCCACCACATCTTCAAGAGTAATGAGTCCTGCGGTACCTCCAAATTCATCAATAACTAAAGCAATACTTTTTCGTTCTTTAGTAAACAAATTTAAAATATCATTGGCAGGCATAGATTCGGGTATTAAAGCAATATCATTGGTGATTTCTTTAATACTTGAAGGTTTTTTGAATAAATCATAAATATGCGCATATCCCCGAATATGATCCACATTGTCTTTATACACCAATATTTTAGAAAAACCATTTTCTACAAAAAGAGCGTTGAGTGTTTCTATGGGTTCTTCCTCAGATACTGCGATAATATCTGTTCGAGGAGTCATACATTCTCTTGCTTTAATGGTGTTAAATTCAAGCGCATTTTGAAGAATTTGAATTTCGCTATCTACTTCCTCATCTTCAGAGATATTAGAGGTGTGTTCTTGCAGATAGGATTCTAGGTCTTTTCTACTAAAATTAATTTCTTCTGTTTCTATTTTTTGCCCCAAAATCATTAATATTAGTCTAGATATTAGAGAGAATATTAAGACTAAAGGTCGTAGCAAATAATAAATTATTATAGCGGGAACACTAAAGAATTTCAACAGAAAATTTGCATTTTTATTAAAGGCTACCTTCGGTAAAAATTCGGCTGTTAATAATACAATTCCTGTAGAAAGGATTGTATTGAGTAATAAAGCCAAAAAAGGTGATGATTCATGAATGCTTTGAAATAATGTTTCATTGAGAATTTTCGCCATTAGAAGACCATAGATCACTAAGGCAATATTATTTCCCACAAGCATTGTAGAGATAAATTCACTAGGTTTTTCTAAGAATTTTGAAATAATTTTTGCCTGAAAATTCCCCTTTGATTTCTCGAGTTCAATATAGAGTTTATTAGAACTAACAAAAGCAATCTCCATTCCCGAAAAGAATGCGGAAAACAATAAAGTAATGACGATATATAAAAACTCTAAAATCACTTATAAGTTATTCTTCAGAATCTTTGTTCTCGTAGTGTTTTCGAGATTTTCTTCTCAAGAAAAACATAATGATTCCCATGATAAGTCCCACAAGGAACATCCAACCTTTTTGTGTGTTTCCATTGGAAAATCTGATAATGGCTTCCACCAAACAAAAAGCAGCGAATAAGAGCCATACAATTTCTATAAACTTGAGGTATTTAGCGATTTTCATTGAGTTCTATTTTTCCTGTTATGTCAAATAATTTATAGGTAGAGAAGTCGTCTTTTGCTTCCATACCTATCGTTTGAATTTTTTTACCATTTCTGATAATGTAGGCTGTGTCCGTGGTATGAAACATTTTCTTTTTCTCGTCCCAAGTTAAAAAATTTGTTTGGAGTTCACGGTTATTTTTCCCAATTATTCTTACATTTTGGTAGGCAAGAAGTTTATTGTTTTTAAAATAAACGGCAGAATCAGCTTGTGATTCTGTAACTATTTCTCCCATTTTGTTGTAGGTGATTAGCTGTACACCTTTAGGAAAAAGTAGTTTATTTTCTTTCCCTTCGTAAGAAAGTGCTTGGTGTGCACTTATTTTGTATTTTATCAAGTTTTTTTCTGTAAAGAATAATTCGAAATCATAAAGTTCCATCTGGGGAAGTTCTTCTTTACTGTTCATTAGCTGTATCTCTTTTACATCATTTTCACAAGATGTAAAAACAAGTATTGCCACTCCAAATAGAGTGGCAATAAATGATTGGTATATTTTAATACTAATGTTACTTGGTTTCATTCAAGCGTTTTATTTTACACGTATGGTGATTGTTTCGCTGTACCAACAGTTGATTTTGTACTTATCACCAGGGTTTTTCCCTTTTTCAAAAGCTTGTGTTCTTGATGGAATATGAGGGCTAAAACTGTTGATAATTCTTTGAGCTTTACTTGTAACACTTGGGTCTATTCTTTTTGCATAAGAAGCTTTGTCAATTGCAGCAATATAACCTACACGTTTTTCAAACTCACTTTTTAGCTCACCACATTTTCTTGAAGTAGCACCATAAGCATTTGCAATAATTAGGTAAGGTTCTCCCCATCCTTTTCTCAAAGCAGCAGCTTTTCTAGCAGTTGCAGCAGCACCTTGGTAGCTTCCTCTTGTCAATTGGATTTTAGATTTTAGAAGAAGGTAATCTGCTTTAGTGATTTCGTTTTCTTCTTGCTCAATTGCCATATTGATATACTTACTTGCTTTTGCATAATCTTTTTGCTTTAAAGAAAGGTAAGCTAAGTTTGCAGCTGGTCCTGCAGCTGGGTGAAGCTTATAAAGTTGATCTGCAATTTTGAAGAAAATATCAGAATCTGTACATTCTTTTTTCTTTAAAAGTTTTGCTGCTCTAGTAAGCCATTTTTCATTCTCTTTGTTTTCCTCAAACTGTGCTGTATAGATTTGGTCTAGTTTTTCACAAGTTGCATGAGGAGCAAGAGTTTTTTCCATATTGGCTTCTACTTTCCCAAGTTTTTTTAAGGCAGAAACTGTTCTTTTAAGACTTTTAGCTTCTTTTTTACTAAGCTCTGTTCCTTGTTCTTTCTTTTCTTCAAGGTTGAATTTTACTTGGTTGTATTTAGCCTTCTGGTATTCAATTACATTTCCAAGGTTTGCATACATTTCAAGTAATTGATCTTTCGTATTCAATTCTTTTATTACCAATTTAGCACTAGTGATAAAGTACGCATTGATTACTGCTCCAGAAATTTCATTTCCGCTAAAGTCGTAGGCTTCTTTAAGAAGTTTATTTACTTTTATAAGTTGGTCATCTGTTATTTCTTTTCCGTAGAAAACAAATAAATCAACCCCTTTTTTACCTATATTGGCACCTTTTTTCTCAGGATAGTATTCACTATATTGATCATATACCATGAATAAGCTATCTACCCATGCAGTGGCATTAGTCGGATCATTCTTCATGAAAGACTTGATCATTTTTGGCCCATGAATATAAAGGTTCTTAGTTCTTTTTGGTGCATGATGAAATACATAAGACCAAAAAGGGAAAGCGTCCTTATAATTTTTTCTTTTATACGGTTCCATGTACAATGACATGTTTTCTTCGGTTTTGGTTTTGTCTGGCCCAAATTTCAAGTCAACAGTAGTACTGTCTTGAGCAAAGCTTGTAAAAACCGTCGCTAAGGCTAATGCGAATGTTTTGATTGCAGTTTTCATCATGTTTTTCTCTTGTTATTTGTTTGTTGTTTTTCTTAATCAATTTTTCTTTGTACAAACCATTTATCTCTAATGGTAAGTGATAAGAAAGCTTTAAATATTTGTTCTTTAACGCCTCCGTTATCCAGTGAACCTATTTGAGAGTATCCTAAACCTAAGTTTAGCGTTCCTCTAGCTTTTCTTATTGGTAATCCAATTCCAAAATTGATGCCAAATTCAGTTAGATTAGTATTACCGTTTGGAAATGAGGTGTTTAAATATCCTGTTTTGTAATTTATTCCAAAACGATAAGTGGATCTTTTCCAAAGATTTCGCACATCATTTTTATTAGGAATATAGGATCCTCCTAAAGCAATAGAGGTTTGATCTACAAAACGATCCTCTTTCTCACCAAAAATGGCAAATTTAGACCAATTTGTTTGTTTGAAGTCTATTCCTAATGTTAGTTTATCTTTAATTTCATAAGATAATCCAAACCCAAAAGTGCTGGGTAAGGTTATTGTTCCTTCCTCAAGATCTCTAAAAAATACAGTATCAATTGTGTTTTCTAATTCAGAGGTGTGTACATAGGTATAATGAAGTTCACTACGTTCAATGTTTTTATCTCCCCCAATATCATAAGTGGCACCTGCAATTAAGGCTCTTTTTTCATCAAGTTTATGACGATATTGTGCTCCTAGTTTATATGAAAAATGATTTATATTATAAGTAGAAAGTTTTCTATTACTTAAATAATTGTTTTTTTCAAATTCTTTCTCTGTAGTTTTATCAATATTTCCATATTGAAATTGAATATTTACTCCTACAGATAGATTAGGCATTGGTTTGTAAGCAAATCCTCCGAGGAAAGATCCTACTCCACCAGATCCTAAAAAGGAATTTCGATAACCGATAGTATCTGTAGTATTACTAGGGAAGTATTCAAAGGCTTTCACATCTTGAATGTCATATCCTACATGCGACACGGGAAGTATTCCAAAAGTAAGTGCTGCTTTATCATTTAGCGGCATTCCTAGTCCAAGTTGTGAAAAATTTGCCGAGTTAAATGTTTTCACATTCTCCCCTTGTTTGTAGGTAGCCATAGTTCCTTCTCCTCCAAACTCAAAAGTTGTGAGTTCTAAGTCTGTATAACTTGCAGGGTTTAAGAAATTGATGAATTGTCCGTTTGAAATTCCAATACCAACACCACTCATAGATTTGAAATGTGTACTATTTGCATCTACGGGTCGTCCAAATCCTAAGGTAGAATAGGGAGAATTCGTATTGCTTTGAGCTTGTGTTTTCTGGAATGAAAAAAGGCTTACAAAAATAAGTAAGCTAAGTAGGTTATTTATCCTCATTATAAGATAGAATGTATTTAAGTCCTTTTACCAAAAAATGGTTGGAGGCAAAGATGCTACTTTTTAATCTTTTATCAAAAGCGTGAGCACCACCGCCAGTTAAAATAACGTTAATGAAATCATAATGTTGCTTAAAATGATGTATGGTTCCCTCTATTTCATGTAAAATTCCGTAAAAAGCACCCGATTGTAAAGACTCTTCTGTAGATTTTCCTATAATATCGATATCCAGATTTCTTTCCACCAAAGGTAATTTCCCTGTAAAATGATTCATAGCGGAAAGTCGCATTTGAAGACCCGGACTTATCCTACCTCCATGAAAAACACCTTTTGCATCTAAAAAATCAATAGTAATACAAGTGCCAATATCTATGATGATACAATTAGAATTAGGAAAATCATAATAGGCAGCCACAGCCGTTGCAATTCGATCTTTTCCTAATGTTTTAGGAGTTTTATAATCTAATTTTATCGGAAGAGGGGTTTCTGAATCCAAGAAAAATACTTTTAACGGAAGATTTTCAAAAAGTCTTTTTAGGTGCTCTTTTGAGAATCTTACATTCGAAATGATCGCCAAAGAAAAGTTTTTCACCTCTTTTTCGATTTTTTTTTCATCCCAGTTTTTTAGCTCTAATAGAAGATCAAAATTTTGATTATCAATATAGAATCTAATCCAAGTGTTGCCAATATCTATCAAAAGTTTATTCATGATACAAAGGAAATCAAAAAAAATAAACAAGAAACGTTTTCTAAAATGAAATTCTTGTATATATTTGCCAACGCAAACAGAAAATGGTGCTATAGCTCAGTTGGTAGAGCAACGGACTGAAAATCCGTGTGTCCCTAGTTCGAATCTTGGTAGCACCACATTTTTTAGCCTCTGATTTTTCAGAGGCTTTTTTTATGTCCTTTTATTCCAAAAGGCGTAAATTTGCCACCTAAAAGTATCCCAAGTGAGCAGACTAAAAATTTATTCAGAATTAGCCAAAATAAGATTAACCACTACGGTTTTATTTTCGTCTATTGTAGGCTATATTTTGGGAACCAATACAACCCACGGTGATTCGTTTGATTGGGTAACGTTCATGCTTCTTTCTATCGGAGGATTTTTGGTGATCGCTTCGGCAAATGGTTTTAATCAGGTGTACGAAAGAGAAACCGATAAACTCATGAAACGTACAGAGGGTCGTCCCTTGCCTCAAGGGAAAATTTCGCCCACTGAAGGAATCATATTTTCAACTATCGCAGGAATTATCGGAATCTTAGCCTTGGTAGCCATCAATCTTACTTGTGCAATTTACGGAGGGATTTCTTTGGTGTTGTATGCTGCCATTTACACTCCATTGAAACGGGTAAGTCCTATTGCTGTTTTAGTAGGAGCTTTTCCAGGAGCTATTCCAGCTATGATCGGGTGGCTTGCTGCCACAAATACTTTTGGGATAGAACCAGGTGTTTTATTTGCCATACAATTCCTTTGGCAATTTCCTCATTTTTGGGCAATTGCTTGGCTACAAGATGATGAATACAAAAAAGCGGGGATTCGCTTATTGCCTTCAGGGATGAGGGATGAACGCTCTGCCTACCAAATGATGACCTATTCTTTGTGGTTGATTCCCGTATCCATACTACCTGCCATTCTTCCAGTAATGGGAGTTGAGCACGATTTAAATCTTTCGTGGGTAGGAGCAGGCTTAATTGCCTTATTAGGAGTTTGGGTATTTATGGATGCTTATAAACTCATGAAAGAATGCACCATGGAAGCCGCAAAAAAACTCATGTTTACTTGTTTAAAATATCTCCCTTTGGTTCAAATTATCTACGTAGTAGATAAATACATATAAAATTATGACACAGGATTATTCTATTGAAAAAGAAAAAGGTAACCTAACAGAAGCTCAGGTAACCAAAAAGAAATCGAGAAAGCCGTTACTTGTTTTAGGAATGGCAAGTATGGCGATGATGTTCGTAGGACTTTCTAGTGCTTATATTGTTAGTAAAAACAGTATGGCAGATCATTGGACAGAGGTAAATCTTACTCCTGCTTTTCTTATTTCTACAATCTTAGTTGTGATCAGTAGTGTATTGGTTGCTTTGGGTTCTATGGCAGCCAAAAATGGACAATTTTCTAAAACAAAACTATACTTTTTAGGAGCTTTGATTCTAGGAATTACTTTTGCTATTTTACAGTTTGTTGGTTTTGATGAATTAGTTGCTCTTGGGCACTATCCAGTAGGTTCTGGTTCTGCAGTTGCAAGCTCATATATCTACGCAATGGTTTTATTTCACCTTGCACACATGGTGGGCGCATTGATTTCTGTATTGGTTGTGGTACTCAGGTTGCAAATGAATAAATATACAAAAGAGTATTACCTGGGAATAGAATTGGCAGCGATGTTTTGGCATTTCTTAGGTTTTATTTGGATCTACCTTTATATCTTCCTAAACACTATGAATACAGTGGGCTAGGCTTTAAGCATGAAACGGGTAAAAAATATTGAAAATAGGATTTTTGGAATCCAAAATGATACAGATTTTGAGGAATTGGCTTTAGAGGTGTTTGATTTCCAAAGTGAAAACTGTGAAGTATATAAGCGGTTTTTAAGTTATCTGGGGAAACCCAAGCCCAAAAGTATTGAAGCAATCCCATTTTTACCCATCTCTTTTTTTAAATCACATTCTATCAATAGTTTTCCTGATTACGAAATGGTTTTCTCTAGTTCAGGAACCACAGGAATGACACCAAGTAAACATTTTGTTGCTCATTTGGATATTTACCATCAGTCAATGATAAAATCCTTTGAGAAATTCTATGGAAATCCAGATGAATACGTACTCTTGGCCCTTCTGCCCAATTATCTAGAGCGAGAAGGGTCCTCTCTTATCTATATGATGGAGAAAATGATAGAAAGAAATCCTCATGAAGAATCTGGTTTTTTTCTATACAACCATGAGGAATTGTTCCAAAGACTTCAAGAAGTGGAGCTAAAAGGAAAAAAAACAATTCTTATTGGAGTTAGTTTTGCATTATTAGATTTTTTCGAAAAGTATTCTATTTCCTTAAAAAATACCATTATTATGGAGACTGGTGGGATGAAGGGGAGAAGAAAAGAAATTACTCGAGAAGAATTACATCACTTTTTAATAGAAAAAACCGGTGTTCAATACATCCACTCAGAATATGGGATGACCGAACTATTATCTCAGGCATATTCCAAAGGCGAAGGAATCTTCCAAACGCCGACTTGGATGAAACTGTATCCAGGAGACCCAGATGACCCATTCTCGTTTTCATCTAAAACGTATGGAACAATCAAAATCATTGATTTAGCAAACTTATATTCTTGTTCTTTTCTGCAAACAGATGATTTGGGTCGTTTCCATGATACAAATAAAAAATTTGAAGTAATTGGTAGAATCGACTTCAGTGATGTAAGAGGATGTAATTTGTTAATTTTTTAGAGCGTTTCTAAGTTTTTAGTTTATTATTAAACTGAAAATGTGATGATTCTAAAATAGATCTCTATTTAAATCATTTGATTTTATTAGTAAATGTCAGTAGTAATGTTAAGTTTTTGTTAATAATTGAAAAGGTTAAACAATCATTCATCCAAGACCCATTTATTGATAATTATTTATTAGTAATTATACTTATTTGTAAATCAGTATTTTAAAATCATTATTAATAGTTTGCTGGTTAAATGTAATTGAAAGAGAGTCTACTACCTTAATAAAATAACATATATAATCTTTTGATTTTTTTTGAAACATAAAATATTCAACTATATTTGCCCCGATTTTAGTAACTCGCAAACTCGCACAAATTATGTTAAGATCTACTCTTGCCCTATTTCTAGGGGCTATGATGTCTCTTTTTACAGGTATATTCACTGTAGAAGGACAAGTGGGAATAGGAACTGATTCCCCAAATACAAGCGCAATTTTAGATATTGAATCATCTAATCGAGGATTTTTACCTCCGAGAATGACAGAGGCTCAGATGAATGCCATAAATCTTCCTGCGGAGGGATTGGTTGTTTATTGTACTGATTGCTGTACAGGACAGGGACGATTGGTTTTCTACAATGGAACAATATGGAAAACAATCCCAGGTTGTGGAAATAATACTACTAATCTCTTACCAGCTGCGGATTTTGATGGAGATGGAATTGCCAATGTTGATGATATTGATGATGATAATGATGGTATTTTAGATATTCATGAGTTTGGGAACAATTCTCAGTCTTTTAATACAGCTGTAGGAGCTGTAGATCCTGATAATAATCCTACAACTGTTACTCTTAACGCTACCAGTCCTCAAGAAATTCATTTAGATTTCACATTGCTTGATCAATCCCTTGAACTGACAGTCAACGGACAAAATATTAGTGCGAGCCATACTGTTTTGGAGTTGCAAAATAATTGGACTTCCTCTTTAGTTTTTGACGATGGTAATGTAATGTCTCAGCCATTTAATGCAAGTACGGCAACAGGAAATCCACCAAGGGTTAAGATAAAAATCACCAGTGCTGGTGAGGTTATTATTCACGGAACTAAAACAGTGAGTGATGCAGTATATCATAAGATGAAAATCCAAGATGGTAGCTCGTTTAATACAATTAATTTTATCCCAGGACAAAACGAGGTAAAATTTAGAAACCCTAACGGACAAGGAGGAGATAAAGTTATCGGAGAAATGAGAGTTTACTACTCAGAAGATGCTGATAATGATGGAATCCCCAATAACTATGATCCCGATGCTGATAATGATGGATGTTCTGATGCACGTGAAGCAGGTTTGACAAATGATAATACTGCCGGATTTGTATTTCCAAACAATAATGTTGGAACAAATGGTTATGCTGATAATTTAGAAACTTCTGCAGATAATGGAGTACCCAATTATGGATCTATAAACATGGGGACTGCTGTTTTAAATAATTCGGTAAATATTTGTAATAACCAAGCCCCAACGGCAACAAATCCAAATATCACAGGAACAGCTCAGGTAGGTCAAACACTTACGGCTAATTTTACTTATGCCGATAATGAAAATAATCCTGCTGGAACACATACTTACCAGTGGTATAGAGCAGATAATAATACAGGATTAAATAGAGCGGCA